>JBBRUB010000136.1:0-7642 GCA_038248175.1 Cytophagales bacterium
AGTACTGTCGTTCGATGTTGAACTGGTCAGTTTCCAGAAAGGTCAGCCGGGCCAGATGCCAGGCATGCCCCAACCAGGCCGGTAGTTTGTAATCTATCGCAAAAAATATAACGCCCAGGCTCCGGTTTGGGCGTTATATTTTTTGCATACCAACGAACAGAGACGGCTTCCGTTTTCGTTCTATAAAAACCTGTATGTTACGGCTGTTCACCAGTCAGAAATATAGCAGGTTCGAAACAAGCAACCATGATAAATAAGAATAACAGCCTGTTCTGGCTGACGATCCCATTAACCGTTTCGGCGTTGCTAACCGGCTGTGAGCAGCCCGGAGAAGCCCTCACGACGCGCAAACAGCGGGAAAACGAAGCCGAAATTCAGGCGTATATTACTCAGAACAACATCAGTGCCACCAAGACCGATCAGGGTGTCTGGTTCTTCAGAACGAATGCTAACCCAGCGGGGCAGGCTTCGAAAACCGGCGATGAGGTACGTTACCATTACGTGGCCCGCCGGTTAGACGGTGTCATTGTCGATAGCACCAACATTGCGGGTAACGTACCGGCATCGGTTGTTTTGGCCGGTGGCAACACCAGCGGCATTACACTGGGGCGGTATGCGGCCATTCTACAACTGAGACAGGGCGAATCGGGCTCTGTGCTGGTGCCAGCCGCGCTGGACGGTGGCCGGGTTGGTACGCTACTCTTACCGCAATATTCGCCCGTGCGATATGACCTGCGCATTGTAACGGTGCGCACCGAAAAGCAGCAGATCGAAAATTATATCAAAACCAATAACCTGACCGTAACGACGCTAACATCTGATAGTGTCCGGGTTATCAAAACCCTGATCCAACCCACCGACTCTGCCGCTGTTGCCGTTGGAAAAACAATAAAAGTCAATTATACGGGATACCGGCTGGACGGTTCTATTTTTGATGGCACCTACGCTGCCACATCCCGCGATCTCCAGATTGGTGCTCAGGGCATTGTATTGCCTGGCTTAGAGAGTGGTCTAAAGTCATTGAGAGCAGGCGAGAAAGCCACTATTATCTTCCCTTCGTCACTCGGGTATGGGAGTGCCGGAAACAGGGCGCAAAGCGGTGCCATCGTAATTGCCCCATATAGTCCAATTCGCTATGAAGTTCAGGTATTCAGCGTAAAGTAAGCAGACTCTTTACCGTAAAAGCCGTTTGTGGTTCTGCCCGCAAACGGCTTTTTTTGTGAATGAAACTCTGCTTTGCTACCAACAATCAACATAAGTTAGACGAGGTGTCTGCCGTGCTTGGCGATACCTTCACGCTCCGTACCCTGCACGACATTGGCTGTACCGACGAACTCCCCGAAACTACCGGCACTATTGCGGGGAATTCGCGTCAGAAAGCGCGTTACATCTGGCAACACTTTGGCATTGCCTGCTTCGCCGACGATTCTGGCCTGGAAATAGACGCCCTCAAGGGTGAACCCGGCGTTGATTCGGCGCACTACGCTGGCTCGCGCAATCACGACAGGAATATTCAGAAAGTGCTGATGAACCTAACCGGCCAAGCTAACCGCAAGGCGCAGTTCGTTTCGGTCTTTACGCTCATTCTGCCCGGCCCCGACGGTGAACCTACTGAACAGCAGTTTACGGGGGTTCTGCGGGGCCAAATCACCGATGCACTCCGCGGTGCCGACGGCTTCGGCTACGACCCTGTTTTCCTGCCCGACGGCCACCCCCGCACTCTCGCCGAAATGAGTATGACCGAGAAAAACGCCATCAGCCATCGCGCCCAGGCATTGGCGCAGATGGTTGATTTTCTGCGCTTGTAGAGACGCGATACTTCGCGTCTCTACAAGCGTCAGCAATGGCTATCGACTGGTTATTCGTACATCATTGCTGACGCCGGTGAGACGCAGGGATGATGACTTTGACTATTGCTGACGCCGGTGAGACGCGAAGTATCGCGTCACTACAAAAATAAAACCCCGTCATTGCTGGCGGGGTTTTATTTTTCGACGTCTATGCCAAATCAATAGAACTTAGCCCGCATGTCTTTTACGCTGGCGGCTTCTTTGATGGCTTCGTTGATGGAAAAACCAACCCGGGCGGTTGCGTTCTGCTGAATCTGCGTTTTGTACATCGTGTAATCAGCCACGGCGGGGGCGGCTATAATGTTCATGGTTTCAACAACCAGCACCCCGGCATCGCCTGCGAAGGGCTTAGAGCGTTTCCCCGGCTTCTGACCAAAAATACGGCCTAGAGCTGTGGGGTCAACGCCCGCGCTGCGGAGGAACCCCGTTGCCAGATTTACGTCCTGCACCTCTTCAACCAGTGCACCGGTCCCGTATTTCTGCGCGGTAGCTTCCAGTGAACCGTCGGCGTTACCGAGTTTGGCGATGATTTGCTGGGCTTTCAACTCGTTGCGGATTTTGGCCGTCAGTTCGGCGCGGTAGTCGTCCACTTTTACATCATCTTCGCTGGTTTGGTTGGTCAGCACCGCAATCACATACTGATCACCTACCTCAAACGGCTCCGATACGTCGCCAACGCTGGTTTTGTCGTTGAACGCCCAGCGTACTACGGCGCGGGCGTCGGAGAGTGCGTTGATATTAGAGGCTCCTTCAGGAACGCGCTCGGCAGTGGCTACCACAACGGACTTATCTTCTTTGGCTTTGGCGTCAAATGCTTCTTTGGTACGGGCTTCGGCGGCAAACTGATCGGCTTTGCGCAGAGCTTCATCGCGGGTGGCCTGGCTGGGGTTGATGGTCTTGCCAATGCCCACTACGCGGTAAAGCTGATTGGTCTTCGGCTCCGTTACCTTGATGATGTGGTAGCCAAAATCAGTTTCGACCAGACGCGGAATCAAACCCGCGCTGCTGGCTGCAAAAATTGCCGTCTCAAATGGCTTTACCATCTGCCCATTATTCTTGAAATAGCCGAGGTCACCGCCGTTCTGCGCCGATCCGTCGGCACTGTTGGTTTGAGCAAGAGCCTCAAAACTGGCACCGGCCTGAATCTGCTTAAGAACACCTTCGGCACGTCGGCGGGCGTCGGCTTTGGCTGAGTCGGTCTGGGCTGTGGGCCGGATCAGGATATGGCTGGCACGCGCTGTAAAGCTGGTATCGCGCTTAGTACCACCGTATTTATAGATGAAGTACGTGTTGCTTTCGCGGAAGGGGCCGTAAATGCCGCCGGGCGAGAACGTCGGGATGGCGTTACGGAGTTGCTCCGGCATTTCGCCCGCCGTTAGGTAAAGCGGTACGCGCACGTCGGAGTTTTGCTGGGCAAATACCGAATCGTTGGGAGCACCACCCAGCCCCCGGGCCAGCGTCTTGATTTCGTTGTACAGAGCCGCGCTGTCTTCTTTAGATGGAGCCACCGAGAATGTTACGTACTGAAGCGAGCGACTGTTTACACCAGGGTACTCATCCTTATGTTTGTTCAGGTAATTGCTCAATTGCGAGTCGGTCACCTTTACAGTCGTATCGTTCACCGTGTAATACGGGACGAAGAGCATTTTCACATCGGCACGGCTATTTTGTGCCTGATACTCTTTCTGGGCTTCGGCAGTTGTGGCAAAAATCGACAGCCGCATCATGCTTTCGTATTTCTCGCGAAGGCGGTCGCTGCTCAGGTTCTTCTCAAAACTGGCCCAGGCTGCCTGCTGTTGGGGGGGCAGATTTTTGAGTCCTTTGAGGTAATTAACGATCTGGCTTTTGTCGAACACGCCCGTCTGGGGATTCGTAAACGCCTGACGTACTGACGGGCTGATGTTATTGCCCTGCACCATATCGATGAGTTCTTCGGGCGATACCCTCAGGCCGAGTTTATCGAACTGTTCCTGATAAGCAATCTCGAATAGCATCTGATTCCAGGCCTGCTCACGAATCTGAACCAGGTCCTGCTCAGCGGGCGCGCGGCCCGACTGCTGCTCAAACTGAGCGCGGATTTCATCGACTTTGGCGTTAAATTCGGGATAGTCGATGGATTGGCCCGCGATTTCACCGACCTTTTGCTTATTTCCACCGAAGAGACTGTTATTGCCACTGAGCAAATCACCGCCTACAATGAACAGGAGTAAGCTGACGGCAATGACACCGACGGCCAGTCCTGAACGTTCTCTAATCTTATTGATAACAGACATTTCGTATTATAAAGGACAATTTAGCCCGCAAAATAACGATTTTTCGGGCTGGTAAACAATGGTTTTGCGTAGCGATGTGCTGCAAATACCGTGCAGAAATTTCGTTCAACCCATGAAATGGAAAATTGTTTCGATTTTGCTGCGCCTGACAACCGCCTGACACGTCAGTTCATAGTCTCTTCCGTTGTTTCCCCAGGCAACTTACTGATCCCATTGCAGCACGGCGAAACGGGCAAATAATTCTTCGGAGTACCACTGCCGTTGCCGGGTAAGCCGGACCACTTCGCGGTGGCCGGATTCTTTGTAGGCGTACTGGTTCACGGCGGCAGCATCGCGCCAGACGCTGATGGTACATTGTTGCACGAGCGGCACCTCGCCCACCCCAATACCAAACAGCAAATTATCGGCATGGTCGCGGAGCCGCTGCCGGGTCTGGGGTACGTGCCGCCAGAAATCGGGCAGGGCGCGGGGGCGGATGGTGGCGCGGGTCAGGACGGCAATGGGTGAACTGTTAGTAATCAGCTTTTGAGACTCATTGATACCTGGTAACTGCTTGCCGGCAATTGAAAAAGGATTCTGTCCATCCCATAATCCGTGGGCTTTCATTGGGGCGAGATACAGGGTCTGGATCGTTTCGGTACCCTGGCTAAGCTGCTGATACGGGGCAGTTTCTTTGAACGCCTGGGCCTGTTCCATATCGTCCCATATACCAAGATGAACGTAGGTGGACAGGTCGGGAATGAGACCGAAGTCGATACCGCTGCCCATGAGTTTACTAAACCGCAACCCTTCGGCCCGAATGGGCTGTATCAGGACCCGGCCCATGTTGGCAAACGCCCCAAACCGGGCGCGGAATTCGTAGCGGAGAACAGTTACGGTTACAACAGACATATCTGATGAAGCAAGTGTATGAGTTTCATGTTTTACCCGGCTGCAAAAATGTTTTTTTTATTGGTAGTATAGCCCCACAATATCAACATAAGTGGGGAAAAATCACCTCGTATCCACAAGAAAACCGGACCAGCCCGCCAATGCGAACCGATCCGGTTAAATGTGTTCAATAGTAGTGGACTGCTGCTTATCTGTTGTCGCCATCCAGCTTCTCACCAGCGCGTTCAAAGGCGTTGCCAATGTTACGGCCTGCCTTTTTGAAGCCACCTTTAACGTCCTGCCAGGCTTCGGCAGTAGCGTTCCGGGCTTTGTCGATATCGTTACCAAGTTCTTTACGGTCAGCTTCGAGTTCGTCTAACTGCTCCTGCGATTTGGCTTTTGCCTGCGCACTTTCATTTTTCATTTTTGCCTTCAATTCGTCGATATTGGCGTCCAGCTTGTCTTTTTGCTGGTTCATTTCAGCTACGGCTTCCCGGCGCTCACGCTCAAAATCGCTGCCTGCTTCATTCATGTTTTCCTTAGCGTCGGCGGCTGCTTCATTGGCATCGGCTTCCATGGCGTCGCCGGTGTTTTCCATCGCGTCTTCTGTGCGCGATTCATTTTTGTTGTCCGATGAGCAACCCTGTGTGAACGCTACGGCGGCTACAACCAACATAATACCAGCGGCATTGCGAATTTGGGAAAACAGCGTTTGTGTCTTTTTCATAATCGTCCTGTGTAGTTTAGTTTACGGAAAAGCCGCTGGCAAAGGCCGTGCCGAAACGTACAGCGGTGCTTCACTTCCAGGTTACTGCGCAGCCAATGGGCTTGGTCAGGGGTGTCTGCACGGGCTGGCCCGCCAGCAAACTCATCACGGCATCGCCAACGTATTGCCGACGCACGTTGGCTGCCGACTGTGGGCTATCGTCGATGCTGCCAATGTACTCGACGGTGAATTGACCATTCCGGTTTCTAATAGCAAAAGCCTGGGGGGTTCGTGTAACGCCAAATAGTTTAGCAAGCTGCTGGGTCTCATCCAGTACGTAGGGGAAAGAATATTGTTTTTCCATGGCGCGTATCTGCATCTGAGCAAACGAATCCGCTTCGTAAGCCGCCGGATCATTCGGCATAATGGCCAGAACCGGAAACCCCTGCGGGGCAAACTGCCGGTCAAGTGCCATAAGCCGGTCTTCGTACGCTTTGGCAAACGGGCAGTGATTACTGGTAAATACCACGATCAGGCCTTTCTGGTCTCTGTAATCAGCCAATCCCACGACGCGACTATCGACGTTTTTAAGCTGAAAAACGCCTACAACATCGCCCAACGTATAGCCTTTTGATTGCGCAGTCGCAGTCGGGCAAATCGCAATGGCGAATAGTAATAGCAATGCAACCACCTGTAAAGTGCAATAGAACTTGGTTTTCAATGGCTTGTTTGTTTGCTGCTTGGACAACGGACGTTCAGCAAGGATTAGTCTTTACCACCTATCCCTTCATCTTATGCCCGGTCATGTACTGCAAATACCGGATAATTTCATCCAGTTCATTATCGGACAGGTACGTTACGGCGGGCATTTTGGAATTATGGCGGTAGCTGGTGGGCGCTTTCACGAACGCTTTGATGTCGGCGGGGCTGCGCCAGTATTCCATCACGCTTTTGGGGTAATTGAGTTCCGGCCCCATCTGCCCGCCCACGCCGTTGAGCGCGTGACAGATGCCGCAGTTGCGCTGAAACAACCCAAACCCACGCACCATCGTATCGTCGTTGTGCGGATAAATAGCCGCGTATTCTTTCTGAGTCGAGACTAAACTGATGCGGACAAGATTGTACGGCCATTTGTAATCGTGGGCGCTGGCCGGCACATCGGTATAGACCACATAAAACGGTGCGACTTTTTTGGTCTCGCCGTTCTTTTCAGCCACTATCCAATCCTGCCCGGCAGGTGCATCGGCGTCGCTCACGGCGAGATAGGCGTGTTTACCCAGCACCATACTAAGCGGCATGGAGGGGCTGTACCCATCTTCGCACTCGAACACAATCTGCGTTTGGGCGGGGTCGAGGGTTTTCATTGACGTGTAGCGTTCCAGCAATACCCGCAGCGGCAGAGCGCGGTACGTCTTCGCAGAATGAAATACCGGGTCGTCGGTTACACGGATGGTTTGGGGGTTAGTAAAAGCTCCGGCAGTTTTTAGCCTGGCCAAATCGAGCGTCAGCGAGTCGGGCGCGGGGGGCGGGGTGTTGGGTAGAGTTGCCACCATGCTGTCAGTTTGCGATGTAGCTTGTTCACTTCCCGACGACTGGTAGCCGAACAGCATCAGCATAAAAGCGCAGGAAGTAACGTACCTTTTCATTGGGCGCAGCGAACAAACTGTACTGCGAAGGTAACAGACAAAATCAATGTGTTGAACAAAGGCTTAGAAGCTGTTTGAGTTAGGATTTTCTGAAACGAGAAAGCCGCCAATCGGGGTTTAAATTGCGTGCAACAATCATATTCCTCCGACCTGACGGCCTCTCAATGGCAAGGTATTCAAAAACTCATTTGTGTCAAACGAAAAAGCATTTGGCCCCTCAAACGTATTTTGGAATCGGACCGCCGATGCGGCTATCTTTTACCTGACCAAAAATGGCATCATTTGGCGCGATTTGCC
>JBBRUB010000137.1:0-7639 GCA_038248175.1 Cytophagales bacterium
TGCGAACGTTCACGCTCTGAGGGATCAGTCAGATTGTCGAATACGAACGAATTATTGACGGCTCCCGCGCCCGAAAAGCCCGGCGCTACCACACTGAATGCCAGCCGGGTTTCGGGAATCGAGTCGAGTATAAACTGCATAACCCGGTCGGTAAGCTGGGCCTGGGGTTCGTAACTGGTGCCTTCGGGCGAGGTGATAACCACGCGGGTCCGGCTGCGATCTTCCAGCGGGGCCAGCTCCGATTTGAGCAGTGAACCAAGGCCAGCGATCATGGCCAGACACGCACCAACCATCACCAATGCCCACCAGCGGGTCCGCATAAATCCCGTTAGTGAATTGCGGTACGACTGGTCGAGCCAGGTAAAGAATGGTTCTGTTTTGCGGTAAAACCAGGAGCGGTAATTGTGGTCTTTGCGGGTCATTTTTACGCTCAGCACCGGCGTCAGCGTCAGCGATACAAAGGCTGATATCAAGACTGCCCCGGCCACCACAACGCCAAATTCGCGGAAGAGCCGCCCCACAAATCCTTCGAGAAAAATAATGGGCAGAAATACCACCGCCAGCGTGATACTCGTGGCTATTACGGCAAAAAAGATCTCATTGGCCCCTTCTCGGGCAGCTTGCTGCGGCTCCATGCCGCCCTCTACTTTCTTGTAGATATTCTCCGTTACCACAATGCCATCATCAACCACCAGACCCGTGGCCAGTACGATAGCTAACAGTGTTAACACGTTGATACTGAAGTCAGCTATGTACATAATGAAAAACGCGCCAATCAGCGAAACTGGAATATCGATCAGGGGCCGGAAGGCGATAAGCCAGTCGCGGAAGAAGAGGTAGATGACCAGTACGACAAGGATAAACGAGATGAGCAGGGTTTCGCCCACTTCCTCAATGGCTCGCCGGATGAATACCGTCCGGTCGGTGCCGATTTTAACGATCAGGTCGGGGGGCAGGTCGCTCTTGATCCCATCGAAGCGTTTATAAAACTCATCGGCAATACTGACGTAGTTGGCACCGGGCTGCGGAATCAAAACAACGATGACGCCTACCACGCCGTCTTGTTTCGAGATGGTTTCTTCATTCTCAGCCCCCAGCGTAGCGTAACCTATGTCTTTAAAGCGCACAATCTGATTGCTGGTCTGGCGCAGAATCAGGTCATTAAAGTCTTTCTCGCTCGTAAGTCGCCCTACGGCCTTAACGGTCAGTTCGGTGGTATTGCCATAGACCTTGCCACCGGGCAGCTCCACATTCTGAGCCGTCAGGGCGGCCTGAATGTCCTGCGTGGTCAGGCTGTAGGCCGACAGTTTAATGGGGTCGATCCAGAGCCGCATGGCCTGCCGCTTCAACCCATAAATGGTTACCTGACTCACGCCCGGAATGGTCTGTACGCGTTCCTGAAGCACATTCTCGGCATAGTCTGACAGTTCGGTGGCGTTGCGGGTCGTGCTTTGTACGTTCAGGTAAATGATGGGGTCGGAGTTCGCGTCGGCTTTGCTCACTACGGGCGGGGCATCAATGTCCTGCGGGAGTTGCCGCTGCGCCTGAGCCACCTTGTCGCGCACGTCATTAGCCGCCCGTTCCAGATCGGCATCGAGGTTAAACTCAACCGTAATGGAGCTAACACCGAGGGCTGAATTTGACGAGATCGTCCGAACACCTTCAATGCTGTTGAGCGACTTCTCGATGGGTTCAGTAATCTGCGACTCTATAATTTCGGGGTTGGCACCGGTATAGCTGGTACGTACCGAAATAACGGGCGGGTCAATGGCCGGGTATTCCCGGACGCCCAGAAATGTAAAGCCAATGATGCCGAAGAGGACGATGACAATCGACATCACCATCGCAAAAACGGGCCGGTTCAGACTCAGTTCAGGAAGACTCATCTTTTTTGTTGTTCCAGATTCAATGTTCAGCGTTGAACCCAATACGTTGAACTATTTATCAAGGCTAATGATTCTTCCAACCTTAACCGGGGCATCGGGTTTCAAAAACAATAAACCCGTAACCGCTACGGTGTCGCCCGCCGACAGGCCGGACTTTATCTGAATAACGCCCGCCGTCCGTAAACCGGTTTTTACGTCGGTAAAATCCGCTTTTCCGTTTTTGATTACCACAACCTGATTGGTGCGCGTTTGTGGAATGACCGCCTGCGTGGGAACTACCAAGCTCTTATCGTTCTGCACGGTGAGCGTAACGCGGGCAAACGCACCGGGCCGCAGCCTCGCCGATGCGTTGTTGACCCGCGCCCGGATGCGCAGGTTACGGGTTGCTTCTTCTACCCCTGGTTCAATGGCATAAACCACGCCCGTACCGGGCTGATTACTGCCATCCACCTGAAAGGAAATGGGGCTGCCCACCCGCACCGACGGGCCGTACTTTTCGGGAATCGAGAAATCAAGCTTGAGCGATGATATCTGCTGCAACCGGGCAATGAGCGTGTTGGGCGATACTACCGCACCGAGGCTCACATTACGCAGCCCGATGACACCCGAAAACGGCGCGCGAATTTCGGTACGCTGGAGGTTGGCACGTACCAGCTCGATGTCGGCCAGCGACGAACGCAGATTGGTGGTGACTATGTCGTATTCCTGCCTGCTGATGCCTCCCCGCTCCAGAAGTTGTTTGTTGCGGTCTTCGGTACGCCGGGCGTTGTCAGCCTGGGCCTGAAGTCTTTCAAGTTGTGCCCGCAGATCCGCATCAAAGAGTTTGACCAGAAGGGTGCTTTTAGCCACGGGTTGACCCTCCTGGATGTTGAGCTGGGTGATGCGGGCCGAGATCTCGGGGTATATATCCACTTGTTCTGCGGCCAGCAGCGAACCGCTGGATACTACGTCCTCGCGCAGGTTTTGTGAGGTTACGATAAATACGTCTACGGCGGGGGAGGCCCCTTTGCCCGCGCCGGGGCCACCTTTGCCGCCGTCTTTACCACCACTTTTACCGGCATCGGCTCCGGGAGCGGGGTGTAATACTTTGTTGTACACGATAATCCCACCGAGAATAAGCGCGACGAGACCGAGGGCAATCCATCTTTTCACAGTATAAAAATTTGCAGGACAGAGCCTGTTGAAAAATAAGGGTTGGGTAAGTTTTCCTGTTAGCTTACAAATCTATGACAGCCGGAGACTATATCAAGAACAGATGGCTAAACACGTTGAAATTTGTCTGGATTCCGGGTCCACGCTGGGTTGATTCCTTTGGAGCTGAGGTCCTTTAAGAACCCTCACTTACCAGAGCGGTTCCAGTTCAATGGCTTTTACATCAGCCACTTCACTACCCGCCACCCGCAAGGCTTTCAGTATCAGCTGACTTTCTCCTTTCGGAACCGTAAGCAGACCAAGTTTGAGCCGTGCCCAGGGTTTTTCAAAAGCTTCCTTGCGCGGCACCCGGTCAGGACTGGGCAGGAGAGGAGGATCAAAGGCTGGCATAATCTTGCCCGTAACGAACTGATTCTGAATGGAGAGCTGCACTACCGAGCCTACGGCAGCGGGCAGGCAGGTATATTGCAGATACGCTACGTAGCGGGCGGGTTGCAGCGCATCGAGCGACCAGCTCATCGAGTCGGCGGGGGTGGTCCAGTTGGTGAGCCAATCGTGCGCCCAGCCGTGGCCTTCGGCGTAGCGGATGCTACCGCCAAACCGAGCCTCGGGCGCGTTAAGCAGTACCGTACCGCCATCGGGGAACCCCATTGGCACGGGCGGGGCGGGTTGCAGGTTTTGGGTTACATCAGCAAACCAGCGCGTGTAGGCGTCGGCAAGTTGCTTCGTTTCTTTGGGATGGTACGCGGCCACGTTGCGGGTCTGGTTAGGGTCGGCCCACATGTCGTAGAGTTCGGGTTGTTCGTCTTTCCAGACCAGCCGGTAGCGGTCAGTACGGGCGGTGCCGGGGCGGGATTTCAGGTCGGTAACGTTATTGGTAAAGGCCACGTGGCTGAACAGCGTCCGGCCCGCTGGTGCCGCCGATTGCCCCCGCAGTACCCCGGCCAGACTAACGCCGTCGAGTGGTAACGCACTAGTTTTTTTCAATCCGCACAGATCAATTAGCGTAGGCAGCATATCGATGTGGGCCGCGATGGATTTGATTTCCGTGCCGGGCCGGACGGTTCCAGGCCAGCGTACAAAGCAGGGTACCCGCATCCCGCCCTCATCCACCGCGCCTTTTATGCCTTTCATGCCGCCATTGTAGCGATGACCGTTGGGGCCGTTGTCGGTCAGGAAAATGACGATGGTGTTGTCGGTTAATTTGAGTTTGTCCAGTCGGTCCAGAAGCCGCCCCACGTTGTGGTCGATGTTGGCAACCATGCCGTAGATGCTGGCCAGTTCGTTGTCGTGACCGGCGGCTTTTTGCGGATCGAAGTAATTGTCCGGTACCTGATGCGGGCTGTGGGGGGCGTTGTACGGTACGTAGCAGAAAAACGGCTTTTCCCGATTTCGATCCATGAATGATAGCGCGGCATCGGTCAGCACATCGGTGATATACCCGCTGGTTTTCTTTGGTTGCTGATTGGTCTGGAGTTCGGTGCCGAAATAGTTAGACCAGTGTCCGGCGCAGAATCCCAGAAACTCGTCGAAACCCTGCCCGGCTGGGTTGTTTGGATAATGTTCGCCGTTGTGCCACTTGCCGAAAATACCCGTACGGTAGCCGTTATCCCGGAAAATTTCGGCCAGCGTCGTTTCGTTGGCCCGCATCGTTTCCAGTCCCTTCGTAACCGATACGGTGCCGGTACGAAGGTGGTAGCGACCCGTGAGCAGACTGGCCCGCGTGGGGGCGCACAGCGGACTGACGTAAAACCGGTCGAAGGTGGCACTCTGCCGGGCTAGCGAATCCAGCACCGGCGTTTGCAGCATCGGGTTTTTGCTGCTGCCCAGATCTCCCCACCCCTGATCGTCGGTCATAATCAGCAAGACGTTGGGTAGTATCTTGCGTGGCCTTGACCAGTGTATAAAGGCCAGACTACCTACGGTCAGCATCGCAAGAAAAAGAAATCGCATAGTCAGGAAAAGAGAGCGGGAGACTATACATACCCGTTTCTGAGGGCTATTACGCAGAGATGCGCAGAGAAAAAAAGAGATTCACGGAGTTGTTTTCCTCTGTGAATCTCCTTTACCCTCGGCGCATCTCTGCGTAACAACCTTTAAGAACGAGCGTCAGCGAGTTCAACCAAAGCTTGCGATGTGTTTCTGGAAGATCGCATCGTATTTGGCGGCTGCGGCTGTTTGTTTGGCTTCTTTACAGGCTTCTACAATAGTTTGCAGAATATACAGATCGGCATCGGGGTTGCCAAACTGACCCCGGCCCGACTTGGCGTAGGTCAGGTTCTGATCGGCACGGGTAGCCATGGTCTCCGCAATATCAAGGGCTTTCTTGCTTTCGCCTACTTCAAACAGGAACCGCACGTAGTTGCCAGAAATCTGGTCGAACGGGATACTCTTGTCCGGGATCACTTTCAGCGAATAGTTCAGTACTTCGCGGGCTTTTTCAGTCTTGCCCTCTCGTAGTAACTGATCGGCCAGCCGGAAAAACGCAATACGCGCCGAGATCACCGGCGGGCCTTTGTAGGTCTCATCGTAATACACGTCGGGGTTATCGAACTCGCGCCAGAAGGTTTTCTTCGTCATGTTGGTGTACATCAGGTCCGAATTCACAAAGCCATCCGTCGCGCCCGGTACAGCCACCGGCATCAGGCGGTAGGCATAGCCTTCTAACTGCATATAGGGCTTCAGGTTGAGGTAATTGTCGCCCCCCAGCGTACTCGAAAAATAAATGGGCCGCTGCCAGTTGTTGTTGGCAATCATATCGAGCATAATCAGATCGGGCTTGTAGAGGTCCTTTTTGCCGATGGTCCATTGCAGGGTATCTTTCATGAGCGGACGCAGCAACGGTGGTACAAAGCCAGCTTTGTCGATAGCCGCCTTGTCGATGGGCAGAAACAGGACCGACGAGGGCAGGATGCTGGTCAGGTCGCCGTTGGTGAGTGGCACCTGCACGGCCTGATTGTTGGTTTTTATCAGGTTGATGTACTGTTTGAGATCAATACCGTCTTTTACTGCCGGCACTTCGTAAAACGGTACGATGTCGTTTTTACCCTTGTTAAAGTTTTCCATCTCCAGCGAAATCGGTAATGGTTCCGACAGGTACGTCTTTCGCTTCATCTGCTGAATGTACCACTCGGTGCCGAGCAGACTCAGGTTACAGACCCGTACGTCGGTGCGGAAGCCTTCTACCTCCTGAACATACCAAAGCGGGAAGGTATCATTGTCTCCCCCCGTAAACAGAATGGCGTTGGGTGCGCAGGAGTTGAGCAGGTTTTTGGCAAAATCGACCGACTGGTAGCGGTTGCTGCGGTCGTGATTATTCCAGCTTTTGGCCCCCATCATTACTGGCACCAGCAAACTTAGTCCTACTACCAGGCCGTTGCGGGCCATGTTATTCTTAAGCACGGTACGTAACCCTTCGGCTACGGACATGACGCCCAGCCCCAGCCAGATGGCAAAGAAATAAAACGAGCCGACGTATATATAGTCCCGTTCGCGCGGCTCCTGCGGGGGCGAGTTCAGGAAGATTTGCAGGGCGATACCCGTAAATAGAAACAACAGGCCCACAATCAGGAAATCGCGCCGACGCCGGAAATACTGAAACGCAATGCCGAGCAGACCGAGCGCGAAGGGAAGCATATAAAAATTGTCGCGGGCTTTATTTTCTGCCAGCAGCGTTGGTACGCCCTGATCTGTTGACCAGGGGAGGAGGTAGCCCGCGCCTTCTTCGTCGGATTCACGCCCGGCAAAGTTCCACATCAGGTACCGCCACCACATATGCCCCAGCTGGTAATTAAACAAAAACTTGAGGTTGTCGCCCATTGTGGGTTTCTGCCCTTCGGACAGGCCCAGCATCTGGCGGTAGAGCGCGGGGTGATTCTGCTGACTGCTGTAAACGCGTGGAAACAGCATTTCATCGCCTGGATTGTAGATGTACTCCGGCTGGTAATCGAAGATGACGTATTTGCCATTTTCTTTCTTCCAGAGAGGTGCCCCACGCTTTTGATCGACGGGCCGCGAGGTAAACACCGGGCCATACAACAGCGAGCGGCTTCCGTACTGTTCCCGGCGCAGGTAGGACAGGAAGTTCAGGGCATCGTCGGGTTTGTTCTCGTTGATAGGCGGGTTGAAATCGGCCCGTACCAGTACCTGCATGTACGACGCATAGCCAATCAAAACAAACGCCAGGGCCAGCAGCGAGGTGTTCAGTAGAGGACGCTGTTTCTGTGCCGACCAGACAATGCTATAGACGACCGCACCGAGGAAGACCGCCACAAAGAAGAAAATGCCTGAATTATAGGGTAGTCCAAAGGTGTTGACGAAAATGCGCTCAACAAAAAACGCCATGCCCGGCAGGCCCGGAATAATACCAGAGTTGATGATGGCCAGAATAACCAGACCAACCATAAACGCAGTGGCTCCCCCCCAGAACGTGGGTTTAGGGTATTTCTTGAAGTAATAAATCAGGGCCAGCGCAGGCAGCGTAACCAGATTCAGCAGGTGAACGCCAATGGACAGGCCTGTTAGGTATGCAATGAAAATAAGCCAGCGATTGGCCGCGGACTCATCCTGAATGCGCTCCCAGCGGAAAGCTGCCCAGACCA
>JBBRUB010000138.1:0-7634 GCA_038248175.1 Cytophagales bacterium
AGCACCGGGCGTTCGGCTGGCGTCGTCGTCGTTTGCGCGGCTCCTGCCCGATTCGCTGGCGGAGTTACGCCGGTTGGGCGTTTCCATTCAAAATCATTCGTATGGCGTTGACATCGAACGGTTTTACGGACCCGAAGCCCTGGCCTACGACCGGCAGGTGGCGCAGGAACCAACGCTGCTGCACGTATTTTCGTCGGGAAACAGCGGCAATGAAAACACGCCCAACGCGCCCATTCCCGCACCATTCCTGACGCTGACAGGTGAGTTCAAGCAAGCCAAAAACGTGCTGATCGTGGGTGGTATCGACCGGTTTGGCCAATTGGAACCCCGCTCATCGGCGGGCCCCACCGCTGATGGACGCATCCGGCCCGAACTGGTGGCTTACGGCAATAACGGTACGTCAGAATCAGCCGCATTGGTATCGGGCGTGGGGGCGTTGCTGCAACAGACGTACCGCAACCAAACGGGCCGGTTGCCGTTGGTGGCGTGGGTGCGGGCGTGTTTGCTGGCATCGTGCGCGGATATCGGGGTACCCGGCCCCGACCACCGCGCCGGTTTTGGGAGCCTGAACGCGCTGGGAGCCGTTACGCTGGCGCAGATCAAACAGTACCGGACCGATACCGTGTCCAGTACAACACCCCGCTCGTTTACGCTGACCGTGCCGCCCAACACCGCCCGACTCGCTGTTGCTCTCGCCTGGAACGACACGCCCACCGCCACTGGCACCCTCCGGCAGGACCTTGACCTTTGGCTCGAACCACTCGACAAACCGGGTGAACGTATCCGTCCCTGGACACTCTCAACGGCTATTCATCCTGATTCGGTACGGTTACCCGCCCGCCCTGGCATTGACCGAACCAACAACGTAGAGCAGATTTCCGTGAGGCAGCCCGCGCCGGGTACGTACCGGGTTCGGGTGCAGGGAACGCAACTGCCCGATGGCCCGCAAGCGTATGCCGTGGCCTACACACTGGACTCCACGCTGACATGGTTTGCACCCACCGCCGGGGCCACATTGTTGACGGGGCAATTGCAATCGGTACGCTGGCAGTGGCTGGGCAGGGCCGATGAACGTGGTACGCTATCGGTAAAAATCGCCGGCGAAACGAGCTGGCAACCTATCGCAGAAAACATCCGGCTTTCCGACCAGCTTGCGCAGTGGACCCCGCCCGCCCGTAACAGCCGGGTTCAGATACGTATCGTGACGGATACACAAACTTTTCTGAGCGATACGGTTGCGCTGGTGCGACCCGTGCCGGTGCGGGTGCTGCTCAACTGTCCTGACCGGGTGGCCGTAAGCTGGGCGCGGCAGCCGGGGGTCTCGGCGTATCAGGTGTATAAACTGGGCGGTCAGTACCACGAACCAGTGCAGACAACAACTGACACCGTAGCGTTCCTGAATCCCGCCGACGGGCCGTTTGTGGCGGTTTGGCCCGTGCTGAACGGTAAACCCCGGCAGGCGGGCTACACCATCGACTACCGGCGACAGGGCGTAGGCTGTTACACCGTGAACTGGCTGGCCCGGCAGTTGGTAGCCGACACCGCCCGGCTCGACCTGACACTGAGCACCATCTATAACCTGCAACGCCTGACCCTCGAACGCGCTACGGCCACCGACCTATACACGCCCCTGCAGACCCTGACGCCCGCGCCCGGCCAAACCCGCTACGTCTTCATAGACCGACCGCCCACAGCCGGAGCAACCCGCTACCGCGTCCGGCTGACGACCCAATTCGGGCAGGATATTATAACCGACGATGCGCTCGTGTACGGCATTCGGGCAGGAGCGCCACTGGTGTTTCCCAATCCCATCCTGGCAGGTGAGCCGTTGACTGTTGCCGTGCCGGACGATGAAACAACGGCCACCTGGCTCACCACCGACGGACGCACCGGGCCAACCGTGCCGCTGTCGGGCGTCCTGAAGCAGATGCCGACTATTGGTTTGCCACCGGGTCTGCACCTGCTCCGGTTAGACACTCCCGGTGGTCGGCAGGTGGTGCCGGTCGTTATTCGGTAAAGATTTCGGTAACTATAGCCACAAAAAACGCCCGAATCACCTGATTCGGGCGTTTTTTGTGGCTGCTACGATTACTTGTACAGATACTCCAGCGCGATGATGTCGTTAGCGTTGAACGGGCGGTTTACGTTACTGCCGATACAGGCCAGCATCCACGAGTTGGGGTCGGGAGCAGCGGGCGTACCGGGAATCTGGATGGCTCCGATGGGTGGCTCGCCTTCATCGGCAAGGCCACCACCACAGCTATACGAACGGTCCATGTAGTCAGTGTGGCGGAAACCAATGCAGTGACCAATTTCGTGGGCCAGAATAGTGCCGATGTACGCAACACGGGTCGCATTGTTGGTCGTGCCGAGGAACGTATTGTTGATCCGAACCAAATTATGCGGATTGCCACCGCTCGGAAAACCGGCACTGGCCAGATACTGCGCACTGGACGGAGCCGGTACCATCTGAATGTCGCCCCCGGCCCGCACCAACTGGAATTGGATTTGCAGGTTCTGCGCGTTGTAACGATTTATGGCTTCCTGCGTGGCGTCGGTATAGACCTGGGCCATGCTACGCGATACGCTGATGCGGATTGTACGGGGCAGCGCATTCACGAGGTTGGTGGTCTGGTACTGCTCGGCACTACCCACCCGCAGAGCCTGTTTGCGTTGCGCCAGATCGAGTTGATCTTCGCTCAGAAAAATATCGTTTTCCACGATGAAGCCTCCTTCGGCGCGCTGGATATTGAACGTGTTGAAGCCCATCGCCTTTACTTTAGCAACAATGGCGGCTGGCACGTCGGTGCTGGCAACGGGGGCGGCTGTCTCGACCGACGAGGTCTGACAGGCATACAGCAGGCAACCGGTAACGACTGCCGCGAGGTAATTAGATAAACGGTTCATACGATAAGAATTGGGGTTTGTTAGGTGAAAACTGATAAAGAGGGTTCGTCTGCGCTGAAGATAACGCTCCTCGACGCAGACGAACTTTACCGGTTGATTAAGGAATCATCATCGGCCCCTGCACGATGTTGACCATGTTGCCGTTGCCCGACTGAATCGCATTGGCGGTATTGCCCGGTCCGGCAAGATTACTGACCTGATTGATTGTGAGCGTATTCATATTTCCGTTCTGACTGGCAAAGGTTGCCATAGCCGATCCCCGAATCAGGTTGCCTGTACCCGTCTGGGTCAGAGTAGCCATGTTATCATCGCCCAGCACATTGAGCCGGGCCGTGTTCTGCAAGCCAGTTTGGACAATGGTCGAGGTATTGCGGCTGTTGGTACCGGCACCATCACCCTGTACAATCTGGCCTAAGTTGCTGGTGTTACCCGCAGCCGACTGGTCAACCGTGGCTACGTTGTTGCTACCTCTGATCTGAGAAGTAGTCGCCGTATTGGCCGAACCGCTCTGCGTAACGGTGGCCGTACTGCTGGTTGCAGCAGCCGCCTGGCGGGTTGAACTCAGGTTGCTCTGACCGTCCTGGGTAACGGTCATTACGTTGAACGAGCCACGCTGATCGGCGCGGGCATTATTGCCGGGGCCACCCGCCGGGCTGGTCTGCGTGATGGTCATCTTACCGTCGTTGCCGTACTGACTGGCATATTCCGAGAAGGGCGACACGCCGACAATACCCGAAATGACGTTGCTCCGTCCCGTTTGTGAAGCCGTTGCCACGTTTCTGTTCCCCAGAATATCAAACCGAGCGGCATTAAGCGTACCCCGCTGCACAATGGCCGTGTTGTTGAGGTTGTAGGCAGCCACGGCCCCATCGCCCTGATAAATTTCGGCTACATTGCTACTGCCCGTCGTCAATTGGTCAATCGACGCGATGCCGCCGGTGCCTTGCAACTGAAAGATAAATCCACTATTGCTGCTTCCGCTCTGGGCGATGGTTGATGTTGCACTGGTAACGTTAGCAAACTGAAGGATAGTACCCGTATTGCTGAGGCCCGACTGCGTTAATGATGCCACATTATTGACTGCGTTGTTAGCCTGATTACTGGTGCCTGTATTACCTTGTCCCGACTGCGTTAGCATGGCCACATTATTGACTGCATTATTGGCCTGATTTACGTTACCTATGTTTGACGTACCTGACTGGACAACAGTGGCCCGATTACCCACGGCTCCATCGCCGGGTGCGTTGAACAGAAAGCCCGACTGATTGATAGCGGCAAAGTTGCTCGTACCCGTTTGCTCAATTGTACCCGTGTTGCTGATACTATTGTCGCTCTGGGTGATTTCAGCTGTGTGGAATCCGGTAGTTCCGGACTGAGTAATGCCGGCCACGTTGCTCATGCTCTCGTCAAAGCCAGCCGATTGCTCTACCAACGCCTGATGGCCGTTGCCGGTCTGGACAATAGTAGCCGAGTTCGATTCGCTCACCTGCGCGTTGATACCATTCTGGTTAACGCTGGCAACCAGGTCACTTCCGGTCTGCGTAATATCGGCTACCTGCTGGCTGCTCCGGTCGTTTTGCCGGACAAATGCGTTATTGTCCGTTTCAGCCATTCCACCACCCGACTGTTTGATAAACGCCTGGTTGTTGGCCGATGCGTTGTTCTGCGAAATATTTGCGCCATTGAAAGCATCGGATTGCTCGATGGTAGCCGTGTTGTTTTCCGACGCACCTGCCGTACCGCCCCGCTGACCAATGGTAGCGTAGTTGTCGTCGCCGGTTTGGGTAATAGTGGCCGCGTTGTTCTGCGAAGCCGCGCCAAACAAACCGCTCTGCGATACCTCCGCAATGTTGAAGAAACCGGTCTGCGTAACAGTGGCGGTATTGCTCTGGCTCACACCCGTTACAGTGCCGTCGCCGTCTTGCCGGACCGTTGCCCGGTTATCATCGCTGACAGAACTTTCCTCGGTTGGACCGGTGTACCCCTGGTACACCTGCGCCGTATTGCCTACCGAGTTGTTGCTCTGGCTGATAGTCGTGCCGCTGTTTTCACTACCATTCTGCCGGATTTCGGCAGTGTTGCTCTGGCTGAGGTTATTCTGCTCAATCGTCACCGCCGTGTTGTCATTGCCTTTCTGCGCGATACCCGCGAAGTTTCCAGTACCAGCGGCAGCATTGATTGTAGCCCGCGCCGGTGCTACGGCTCCACCACTAACGCCCAGTGTTCCGCCGTTCTGGTTGATAACTGCATCATTGCCGGAGCCACCGAACTGCGTAATGGCACCCCGGTTTCCCTGCGAACCATCTTTCTGGTTCACCGTGGCCGTGTTGGCCGCTATACCGGCCTGATACGTACCGGCCCAGTTGCCCGAACTGGCACTCGTGCTGCCGGTTTGAGTAATGACCGAGACCTGATTGATACCGGTCTGACTCTGTACCGCCGTCAGGTAATTGCCGATTTGATTCAGCGTAGTCGTGTTTTGGGCGTAAACGCCCGTTGCCAGAGACAGCGAAATAGCCCCCAGAAGGAATAGGTTTTTCATGCATGAATTGGGTTTTGGTGAAAAATTGATTGTAAACGAAGCGGAGCATGTGTTGACTTTTCGCAGCATTCGCCAAAAATAGAACTAAGTTCATTACAATGGTTACGAATATATTAACCAGCGATAATTTTTGTCATGTTCCCATAATGAGCCGGATAGTTTTGAGTAAGTGGCAACCTGCCTGATAATCTTCTGCTATTGTAATTGAGCAGCAAGAGTACAAAATTGCGCTTATCCGCTTTATACCACTATGACATCGATACGCTTATCAACTGGCCGTTGGGTAGCGGCCCTCGCGCTTAGTGGAGTACTGTCGGCCCCGCTTTTTGCGCAGACCGATTTGCCTGCCCTGCCCGTTTCGCAACTGAACCGCCCAGCGGGCTGGCAACTGGCCGGTGCTATCCTGCCCGGCTCCGGCAACACGCTGAAAACCAAACCGGGCGACGCACTGCTCGTGGGTTCCGGCAGCCCGCTCCTACTGGCTACCCCCACCGACGATTTCAGTATGCGCTTCGAGATGCTGGCTACACCCGACGCCAATATATCGCTCCAGCTACCAACCGGGCAGCGCATATCGTTCCAGAATGAGTCTGATTTGACAAAACTGCTGAAAGCCCCCGGCCTCTGGCAAACCGTTGAACTGAACTACAAAACCGGCAACGGCAACGGCCCCGCCATGCTCGAAAAACTTGCACTCAATGGCGTTACGGTGCGTGAGGGCGAAGTGTTGCCCGGCAAAGCGGGTGGCCCGGTCAGTCTGGCCCCATCGGGCGGTACGGTTGCTGTTCGGAACGTGGGCTATCGCGTTTTAACCCCCCGGATGGTGGCGCAGTGGAGCGGCCCGCTGAGTTACTCGGTCTATGAAGGCGAAAGCAATGAACGCAAAAATCTGCCAACCAAAAAACGTCTGAAGCAGGACACCGTATCCATGCTTACCTACGAGGTGGCATACGGCCAATCGCCCCGTTATGCTATGCTCTTTGCGGGCAAACTGAATGCATTGCAGGCGGGTAACTACCGTTTTGATCTGCACAATGGCGGAGTAGCCGGGCTGTGGATCGACGGAAAAACAGTCATTCCTGAAACGTACCACAACCTCGGCCAACCCGAAACGCGCACCGTTGACCTGACTGCGGGTTTACACGAGGTGCAGGTCTATTTCAGCAAATCGTGGCCCCGCGCAGGACTGGGCCTGTTTGTCTCGCAGGCCGGCACGCGCCCGCAGCCGCTGCACGCCCTGGCTTCGCTTCCCGATCCTGATCCCATGCCGCTCATCAGCGTAACGCCCGAAATGCAGGCAGACCACGTTCGGTCATTCGTACAGCTGCCGGGCGAAAATCACAAAAGGACGCATAGTTTATCGGTGGGTTCGCCCACGGGCTATCATTACACCGTCGATCTGGATCAGATGGCGTTGCTACAAGTCTGGAAAGGCGATTTCGCCAACGTTACGGAGATGTGGCACGAACGTGGCGAACCGCAATTGCTTGAACCGATGGGAGCAACCCTGCGGCTGCCCGCCCAAACCGGCCTGATGGTATTGACCAATGACGGTGTTGCATGGCCCGACAGTGTGGACGAAAAAACGCTGCAATACAGGGGACTCGCGCTGGATAAAACCGGTAACCCAACCATCCAGTACACCCTGGCTGGTGCCACCGTCACCGATGTTACTAAACCCACCCCCGACGGCCTGACCCGGACGCTGACCGTTGGCGGTTTGCCCGGCGGCACTGTTTATTGCCGGGTGGCGGCTGGCCAGACCATAGACGATATGGGTAACGGCCTGTATGCCATCAACGACCGGAGTTACTTCGTGCGCGTTGACCCTAAAACCAAACCGAAACATCGTAGCAGCAATGGCAAACAGGAACTACTGCTGCCAGTTAAAAACAGCGTGACGTATTCAATCGTATTTTAGAACCTGTTTGAGCTAATCGCTTGATGCAATACACAAAACGGACAGCAAATTGCCTGATAGACAAGAAAATCAATGAAAAATATAACATGTAGGACAAAGAATGTACTGGCCCTTGCCGCGATTCTATTCGCTCATTCACTCATTCACTCATTCGCCATTGCTCAACGTCCGGCAACCGAAGAAGACTATTACCGGATTGTGACACTGCCCATTCCCGAAGACATTAAACTGGAAGTGGGTGGGCTGGCTCCCCTGCCCGACGGG
>JBBRUB010000139.1:0-7590 GCA_038248175.1 Cytophagales bacterium
GAATGAGATCTTCAAAAAGCAGGTATTTGAAAAAGGATTTCAGCCCCGACAAAATCCGGGCCTGACTGTTGGCCGTCAGCCCTAACTCGCCGAGGTACTTCAGAAAATTCGTCAACTGTTTCTCCGACACCTGCATGGGCGTCAGGGCCGGATCGGTGAGCAGGATGAACTGGTAGAGTTTTTCGGCGTCGTGCAGGTACGCTTCCACCGAGTTTTCGGCCAGTGACCGCTCCAGTTTGAGGTAGTTCCTGAACGAGTTTATATAGCTTTGCCACATGAAGACGATCCTCATTATCAACGGCCCGAACCTGAATCTGCTGGGTAAGCGCGAGCCGCACATTTATGGCAGCCGCACGTTTGTGGACTACCTCGAAACTGTAGAAGCACAGTTTCCCGACGTGCAACTTCGGTATTTTCAGTCGAACCACGAAGGTGAACTCTTAGATAAGATTCACGAACTGGGTTTTACCGTCGATGGTATCGTGATCAACGCCGGTGCGCTGACCCACACCAGCATCGCTCTGGCCGACGCGCTGTTGGCGGTAACGGCTCCGGCGGTGGAGGTGCACATCTCCAACGTACACGCCCGCGAAACCTTCCGGCATCATAGTTACCTGTCGGCGGTTTGCAAAGGTGTTATCGTAGGGCTGGGCCTGACAGGCTACGAACTGGCCATCCGGTATCTTATTGATGTATGATGTATTGCTGACGCGAGATACATCACACATCAGAGCGTATCGGATTTAGCTGCGTTTTCGGCTTTGCGCCCGCGCTGCCGGGCTTTGAGTTTATCGGCTTCGGTTTCAATGGCAGCAGCGGCTTTATCGGCTCCTTTGCCAATGACGGTTCCCGCTTTTTTAGCGGTTTCTTTAACAGCCTGACCTGCTTCGGTGGCGGCTTCGCCAAAGGACTGACCGGCTTCTTTCAGGTTCTGTTTAAGCTGCTCTTTTCGCTCGGCACGTTCCTTGTCGGTGGCCGGGCTGATCTGAGCGAAAGCACCGCCCGCCACAAAAAGGAGGGTAAAAATAGCAATCATTTTCTTTTTCATTGTTGACTTCCTGGCCGTGTTGTGGCCTTATCGTTCGTAACTTACGCCCGCTGTTCATCTTCTTTTGGGCTGTTTGTATGAATTCAACGCGCTTCTGCTTTCTGTTGTTGTTCGTTTTTTCTGGTAGTCAAACGCTGGCTCAGCGGTTGCTGCTTTGGTCCGACTCGCTCTCGATGGCCGATACGGTGCACTTGAACAAACGCCGGGTCTTCCTGACAATGGTCCGGCAATACAACTATCGGTACGCCAGCAACCTCACCGACATGCAGTTGATGCCCATGCTGCGCCGGTCTGCCGACTCCACCGTGCAACGCTACGTGGGGCAGGGCAGAAGCGCGAACCTCGTCTTTACCAGTCTGTTTACGTCTGGTTACGCACTGATGACCGGTGGCCTGCTGATGCCCGTGCGTCGGCCCGAAACCAACCTCTCTATGATGCTGGTGGGCATGGGACTTTTTTATGGGGCATTGATTCCGCTGGGAACACGCTCAAAACGACTTGAGCAGGCCGTGCGGGCTCACAATCGCAAATTGCGCAGTTGTGCCGATGATTATTTCGCGCCACTGGTTGGCGGACCACTGCACGAGGCTGGCCTGTCACTTGCCGATACGGTTGTTATTCTGCGCCGGGGTCTGGCCAATCGCTATGCCTACCGGGGCGTTTGGGTTGACCCCGCCCGGCAACTTAGGCCACTGGCCGCCCGGCTCAATAATCCCGACGTGCGCGATGGCCTCCAGTACACGCGCCGGGTAACGGGCGTAGGTGGGTTGATTGGCAGTTTAGGTATCGGATACCTCGTTCCCCGGTTGCTCTTTCATGGTATTTTGCGGGCCAACGGGCGTTCGTCCACGCTCGGTTCGCCGGTTTTCTGGACCGCTGCGGCAGCCACTTTCATCGGTGCCGGTATCAACTTCCAGGCCCGGCGGGTTCAGTTGCAGACCGTTGACCTGCTCAATGAGCGATTACGAGATCAGTACAATCCCGCCCGCTATGGCGAACATTTCCAAAATCCCTGACGTTTTCTTCCTATGCCCGATACGCTGATTCTCCCGCCTGATCTGACCACACCGGTACGCAATACACCCGTTCTGTACACATCCTCGCTGACCGAATACATCCGCCGAAAAACCGTCACGGCCAATATTGGCGACGTACCAATGGGGTCGGACTACCCCATTCGGGTGCAGTCGATGACCACTGTTGATACCATGGACACGGCGGGGTCGGTGGCGCAGAGCATCCGCATGATCGAAGCGGGCTGCGAGTACATCCGCATTACGGCGCCGAGCGTAAAAGAAGCGCAGAACTTAGACAACATCCGTAAAGAACTGCGGGCGCGGGGCTATACTACGCCGTTGGTGGCCGACATTCACTTCACGCCCAATGCCGCCGAACTGGCCGCCCGCGTGGTCGAGAAAGTACGCATCAACCCCGGCAACTACGCCGACCGCAAACGATTTGAGTACATCGACTACTCCGAAGCGGCCTATGCTGCCGAACTGGAGCGGATTCGGGCCAAGTTTCTGCCGTTGGTGCGCATCTGCAAAGAATACGGAACGGCCATGCGCATCGGTACCAATCACGGTTCCCTGTCAGACCGGATTCTGAGCCGCTACGGCGATACGCCTGTCGGGATGGTGGAGTCGGCCCTGGAGTTTCTGCGCATCTGCGAAGACGAGAAGTATTATAACATCGTGCTGTCCATGAAGTCGAGTAACCCGCAGGTGATGGTGCAGGCGTACCGGCTGCTGGTACAGCGGCTGGATCAGGAAGGGCTGAAACCCTACCCCCTGCACCTCGGCGTGACGGAAGCGGGCGAAGCCGAAGACGGACGCATCAAGTCGGCCCTCGGCATTGGCACCCTACTCGAAGATGGCATCGGCGATACCGTGCGCGTGTCGCTGACCGAAGAACCGGAGCGTGAAGCCCCAGTAGCAGCCGCGCTCATTGCCCGCTATACCAGCCGGGCTGCTACGAAAACCCCAATCTCCGCCATCACGAATTACCCCATCGACCCATTTAAGTACAGCCGCCGAACTACGCACGAAGTGGCCAACTTCGGTGGCGTGAACGTGCCGCGTGTCATCGCCGATTTTAGCCAGACGCCCGTTGCTGATTATGACGCGCTGCATTCGGTAGGCTATTTCTTCCTGCCTGTGCCTGATAAGTGGCGCATGAACGATCTGGGAGCCGACTACGTCTATACCGGTTCGCAGCCCGCTGGGTTTATGCTGCCTAACGGGCTGAAAGAAATTCAGGATTATGGCGTTTGGCAAATCGGGCAGAATCCGGCCAACAGCTTTCCGATGCTAACGGCCCGTGCCTACCTGACCGCCCGCACCGAAGGCGGAAAACTGCACGCCAAACTCAATTTCGTGCGGGTAACGCTGGCCGATTTATCGGACGAACTGCTTGCTCAGCTGCGCGACGATAAGACGGTAGTTCTGCTAATCTCGACCGAAAACGCCCACGCCATGCCCGAACTGCGCCGGTTGATGGTCGAACTCATCAACCGAAAGTTAACCCTGCCCGTCGTTATTGAGCGGGGCTACGCCAGCGTGCCGGATGAAGACGTTCCGCTTTATGCCGCTACCGACGTGGGGGGGCTGCTTATCGACGGGATGGGCGATGGCGTTTTGCTAACCGCCCACGACTCACCTACGCCCGATGATCTGAAGCGGCTCAATGGGCTGGCCTTCGGTATTTTACAGGCTGCCCGCACCCGTATCACCAAGACCGAATACATCTCCTGCCCATCGTGCGGACGAACGCTGTTCGATTTGCAGGAAACAACGGCCATGATCCGGCAGCGTACCGACCACCTCAAAGGTGTGAAAATTGGGATTATGGGCTGCATAGTAAACGGCCCCGGCGAAATTGCCGACGCTGAATACGGTTACGTGGGCATTGGCCGCGACAAAATCGCGCTGTACCGGGGGCAGGAGGATATCAAAAAATCGGTCCCCGCCAGCCGCGCCGTTGATGAACTCATTGACCTTATCCGCGAAGACAGCCGCTGGGTAGAGCCGAATGTGAATGGTGAATGAGTGAATAGTTACTGACGCCGTTAATTCTTGCGTCAGCAACTATTCACTCATTCACCATTCACTCATTTATTTAACACTTACCCGCCCCGTGGCGGTGTCGAAAATCCAGTGGGGTGAGTCGCCGGAGGTGAGTGAGCCGGTGAAGGTGGCTACAATGGGGCTGCGTCGGGAGTCGTCGATGATGCGCAGCGTGTACGAGGCCGGTTGCAGCGGGCTGGTGCAGTTGTCGTAGTAGTTGACCCAAACCTCATATTTGCCCCGGGGAGAAGCTGGAGCCAATGGCCAGAATATATTCTCGTTCGGCCCCTGCGGACACGAGCCGCACCGGCAATCGACGTCTAACTGCCCGCCACTTTTAGATGCCTTCCTGCGTCGGTAGTACAATGTCTCCGCGTTGGGATCGGTCACGTAGAGGTCCAGATCGACGTTGGTTTCGTTGGTGAATATCAGATTGAAACGCGGGTTGCCGGGGTTGCCCGCCAGTTTGGGCAGCGCAATGTCAACTTCGCGCCGACAACCGGGCAGGGCCACGAATAAACCGAGAACGAATAGGGCAATCAGCCGGGTAAAAGAGAGATTTTTCATGGTTGTGTAGCTATTTATTTCTTCATGGCGCCAAACCCGATGCCCAGCCGAACGCTGAACGAGTGGACCGATTCGTCTATGGTGGTGCTGTTGATGGCATACGTCAATCCGCTGACGCTGGTGAGCGTGTAGCGCAGACCAAGATCGAGCAAAATGGCCCCTTTCCTGATTTCGTAGCCAAAACCCGCTCCATAATTGACCACCATTTTGTTGACCGACTCGGATTGGGTGTCTGGTGTACCGGCCTCGGCGGTCAGGCTGGATTGCAACAGCGTTACGCCCGCTTCGGGCAGGAGGTACAACCCGCCCGAAGTGGGATAGATTTTCAGACCAACCTGCACTGGAATGCGGGTCAGTTTTACGGTTTCGGTACCCACGGGTTTTTGTTCACGACTAAAATTTCTGGCCAATTCCCAGCCCGCATAACCAACTGAGAACGAAATGGCTACGGGCCGGACAATCCGGTAGTCGATGCGCAGACTTGCGCCCACGTTTTGCGCCATGCCGAAGCCCACGGTATCGCTGATCCAGAGATTGTCTTTGTTCAGAAAGGCCGGGAAAAATGAAACCTCCGGCCCAATACTCACCTGAAGCCGGTTGAATGCGTCTGTTGATCGGGCCGGTTTAGCAACTGCCTGCGGAATGGCCCGGTAGTTGCTGACGGGCGCGGGAGTTGGGGCTACCTCAACAACCGGAGCCGGTGCAATGGTCTCCTGCCGACCGTCGGCGTATTTCAGCCGGTCAACCTGACTGAGTAATACAGCCTTTGGGGCCGCTGTGCCGGAGCTGGGAGCCGCGTAAAAGAGCGAATCGTTGGTACGCCGGAGAATACTGCCCGATAATCTGGTACTGTCGCGCAGAATAATCTCATCGAGGGCGATTACCGCCGTTGGGGTGGCGTTGGGGATTGGCGTGATGACCTGGGTAGTGCCGTTGGTATAAACTATTTTCCAGACTTTGGCCCGGCTAAGAACCCGCTTTGTGGTGGGTGCCGATTTCTCGAAGAAAACGATGCTGTTTTGCCCGACCAACTGAATTTTGACCGACAGGCGGGTGCGGTCAATCTTGTGCAGAACGGCGGGACGCAGGGTTTGGGCAGTGACTGCCGGTGCCGAAACAAACAGACAAAGCAGTAGCAGCTGTAGTTGTTTTTTCATTTAATATGGTGTGGAAATAGAAAACTATTTGACTGAACAACGGGTATCG
Organism: Cytophagales bacterium; assembly: GCA_038248175.1. Classification (GTDB taxonomy): domain Bacteria; phylum Bacteroidota; class Bacteroidia; order Cytophagales; family Spirosomataceae; genus Spirosoma. The sequence continues at coordinate 5,887 of JBBRUB010000139.1, forward strand.
TCGCCAGCCATACAGCAGGTAAACTTAGCAAGGAAGCCCCGATTATAGACCACCTGAATGTATGATTGATCCTAACTTTACCAAACGGTAGTTCTGGACCCGATAAACCCATTGTGAATGAACTTTCGCCCCAAACACCTGTTTCTTTAGTAGGATAGCTTGTGTAAAAAAGCAACGTCTTCACCAATGAATCGTATCATAGATTATCTCCGAATAGGCCCCGTATTTTCGTACTTTCTGCGCGTTTTTCGCAAGCCTGACCCCAGTCATCCCACCAGCGTAAACCTGCGGATGATGCACGGCATTAACCGGATTTCGATTCTGATGTTTCTGTTTGCCGTGATTGTCTATACCGTTCGTCACTGCGGCTGATGAATATAGAAACCCTGCGTGAATACTGCATGGCCCGGCCCGGTGCGACGGAGTCGTTCCCCTTCGATGAAGTGACGCTGGTGTTTAAAGTGGGCAACAAGATATTTGCCCTTGCCGACATGGAAAGCCGACCCACTATACTCGCCCTCAAATGCGATCCCGAACGGGCCGTGCAGTTGCGGGAGACATATACCGCCGTTGTGCCGGGCTATCACCTCAACAAGAAACACTGGAACACGATAACTATTGACGGTAGTATTCGGAGCAGCGAGGTACAGGGATGGATTGACCACTCATATGAACTGGTCAGAAAAAGTTTGCCGAAAGCCGCGAAGGATTTGCTAATGTGAGGGAGTGGGTTGCCAGTAAAAATCTGAATTTTGTAAATTCGCCGGGCGAAAAAGAGATTGTGTTATGGAAATCGCGTTACTTGGTGTCTTCTTTGTATTATACCTGATCATTCGATTTTTTATCGTTGATCATGATACCCCCGCCGATAAAGACCGGAAACGATTTCAGAAGGGTATTGACCTGCTGAGTCAGCGCAATACGGAAGAAGCTCACCAGTATTTCGACGAAGTCATTCGGCAATATCCCAACTCAGCTCTGGCGTATGCCTGCCGGGGGAAATGCCAACTGGCGCAACAGAATCATTTCTCCGCTATTTACGACCTGACGCAGGCCCTGAACCGCGACAACACCCTGGCCGACTGTTATCTGGACCGGGGTATTGCCTACTACCAGACCGAGCAGTTTACCGAAGCCTTCCGCGAGTTCGATAAGGCGGTCTGGTTTTTTCGCGATGAAAAGCCCGACGCTTACCGCTGGCGGGCACTGGCCCGGATTCAGCTACGGCAACTGCCCCAGGCCGAAAACGATCTCCGCCGGGCGGTATCCCTCGGCGATGAGAACTCCTTCCATATCCTCATGCAGCCGCCCTTTACCCGCCCCGTTTACCAGCGCAGGTGAAGTAACCCGGACCTCCCGGTCCGGTAGCCGTAAGACTTACACAGTAGATACACAATAAGCCATTTGGCTACCGGACCGGGAGGTCCGGGCTACATTTACGTAGTGAGCCGTCGTTGCCGACTGGCCAGTGTGGGTAGGTCGTTGGCAGGTTGGTCTGTTCCAACCCGTTCGGCAACTACCGAGTCGGTGGATTTGTTCTGGCTCTGCCGAACCAGCATCTCGCCGATGAAGCCCGCCAGAAAGAGCTGAACGCCCAATATAATGGCTACCAGGCCGAAGTAAAATAGCGGGTTATCAGTAGCGTTGCGGAATTTTATTCCCTGAGCAATATTGATGAGTTTTTCGGCAATGATCCAGATAGCC
>JBBRUB010000140.1:0-7565 GCA_038248175.1 Cytophagales bacterium
ACGTTTTACGTTGTGAACCCCAGTATTTTATCAATATAAATGCAAACAGCATACCACCAATGTGAGCAAAGTGGGCCACATTGTCGCCCTGTTGCCGGTTTATCTCCGAATATACTTCAAAAACCCCATAAAAAATAACGAGATACTTTGCTTTGATCGGTATAGGAGGAAACAATAAAAATAGCTGAGTGTTCGGGAATAAAAGCCCGAAGCCCATGATTACACCAAATATCGCGCCCGACGCGCCAACCATCGGCTGATCGACCTGCTGCTGGTACAACTTATTGACAATCTGTAAGCTACCCTGAATCAGTTGCGGATTTTTGGGTTGGCGCTCATACTGTTCAACAAACCCGGCCACCTGATCGTAGAACCCCCCGGCCTGCGTGTCCACAAATCCAACAAAGCCCTCTGGCGATGGGTCAAAGCGGTAATCCCGCACGGCTTCATAAACGTCGCGCACTTCAAAGTAATTGATACCCGAATACAGCATTGCCGCACCCAGGCCGCAGAAAAAGTAAAAGAACGTAAACCGCTGGGGGCCCCATGCCCGCTCCAGCATCGGCCCAAATATCACCAGTCCAATCATGTTGCTGAATATGTGCCCGAGACCACCGTGCAGAAACATGTGCGTCAGCAGTTGAATGGGGCTAAACAGGTCAGACAGAAAAGAATGCAGTCCAAACTGATTGATGATAGCTTCGTCCGTAACAAAAAACACCAGTACGTTGATAATAAGCAGAATACGAACAACGGGGGTAATTGCAAACATCTTTGTCTCGTTAATTTATCTGATTTAACTCGATTTTTAGCGAAAAAGTCCCGCAATTTTATCGAGTGACAGCAATACCGTGACCAGTTCACCAGTGGGTGTATACTGCCACGTGGGCGAAGCCGCCAGTTGCTTTACCAACGCTTTCCGTTCCGGGCCGCTCAGACGCGCTACGTGCCGCTGCGATGCCCGGCGGGCCAGCGACCGTGCCATAGCCTCAACACGGTCCAGCTTGAGCCGCCCGGTATCGGCCCGGATTTGGGCCAGCAGGTTGGCAAACAGTTCTTCTTCGTTTTCGCCCATGGTCAGTTCCGGGATGCCCCGAATAACGAAGGTGTTCTGCCCCAATTCGTCAAATTCAAAGCCCAGACTCATAAGATCATCGCGCAGGTCGAGGGCCAGCTGAAAATCGACGGGTGAGAGCGTTACGGTTTTGGGAAACAGCAGTTGCTGCGAGGCTCCGCTGCGTTTGGTCAGGGCGGTATGAAACTGATCGTACAGTACCCGCTCATAAGCCCTGCGCTGGTCAATCAGCACCACGCCCGTTGACACGGGGGCCATCAGGTACCGATTTTGCACTTGTATAATGGCATCGGCGTCAATATCATCCAAGCCAACAGGTTCGGCAGAAAGTACCGACATCGGCAGTTGATTGGCCTTACTGCCCAGCGTCCGGGTCAGTTCGGGAGGTGGGCCGAGCCAGTCGCCGGCGTCGGTGGGGGCAGTGTCAGGGGCGGGTGGGTCAGTACGTTCGGCGATTTTCTCCCAGTTGTTAACCGCGGGGCGCGGGGCTTCGCGGACAGGTTCTGTTTTGGGAGCCATGCCAAAGCCGCTACCCGCTGCCTGATCGAGTGCGCTGGACCGTAACGCCGGGGCCAGTTGTGTTGCCGCCGAACGCGACGCAGCCGCTCCGCTCCCGCCCGTTGCCCAGGCTGCGGACACGGGTTTTGGCTCGGCTCCGCCCATTGCTACCGATGCGGATGAAGCCGGCGCGGAGGGCCTTTCCCCGGATGGCCGGACCCCCGACATGAAATTAACGTCAGACTCGAAATCGAGCGAGGGCGAGAGGTTATAGACGCCCACCGCTTTTCGGACGGCAGCCATCATAATGGCATAGACCGACCGCTCATCGTCGAACTTGATCTCGGTTTTGGTGGGGTGAATATTGATGTCGATGTGCGACGGGTCGATTTCGATGAACAGCACGTAAAACGGGTGGCTCCCGTCAGGCAGGGTGCCTTCGTACGCGCCAATCACGGCATGATGCAGGTAATTGTGCTTCACGAAGCGGTTGTTGACGAAGAAAAACTGCTCGTTGCGGGTCTTGCGGGCCGATTCGGGCTTGCCGATGAACCCATGTACCGTAACGTAAGGCGTGGTTTCTTCGCAGGCGTTGAGTTGCTCGCGGTAGGTCTTGCCGAACATATCCACAATTCGACGACTGAGTTTCCCGGCGGGCAGATTATACACTTCCTGATCGTTGTGAAACAGCGAAAACGCCACCCCCGGATTGGCCAGGGCTACCCGCTGAAACTCGTCGATGACATGCCGCATCTCAACCGAGTTGGACTTTAGAAAGTTGCGCCGGGCCGGTACGTTAAAAAACAGATTTTTGATGAGCAGGTTGGTGCCGGGCAAACAAGAAATGGCTTCCTGCGCCTTGATGTCCGAACCCTCGATGCGAATCAGCGTACCCAGTTCCTCGTCGGCCCGGCGGGTGCGCATCTCCACCTGCGCCACGGCGGCAATAGACGCCAAAGCCTCGCCCCGGAAACCCATCGTTTTGATCTTGAACAGATCGTCTGACGTGCGGATTTTGGAGGTGGCGTGCCGTTCAAAACTCATGCGGGCGTCGGTTTCGGTCATGCCCGAGCCATCGTCCACAATCTGGATGAGGTTGCGCCCGGCTTCGCGGACAATGACCTGTACGGATTTGGCGTGGGCATCGACCGAGTTTTCGAGCAGTTCTTTCACCACCGACGCGGGCCGCTGCACCACCTCACCGGCGGCAATCTGGTTGGCAATGGAATCGGGCAGGAGCTGAATGATGTTGTGCATGGCGTTGGTATCGGCGGCTACGGGCATAAACCGGGACAGACAATATACAACGAAAACAGTCAGTCAGGGCGTATGATTCAGCTTTTTTGTTGCCTGCCGAAACTTCCTATTGATTCGATACGGATGCCTCATCCCAGCCCTGCGCCCGGATGGGTGTTTGCTGCCCGGCTTTGGTAGCCAGCACAACCTGCGCAGGGTCGGCGGTGAGGTAGCCGATGGCGGTGATGCGGGCGTTGTTAGCCAGTTTCTCGAATTCCTGGGGACGCACCGTAAAGAGCAGTTCGTAGTCTTCGCCACCGTTCAGGGCGGCTGTGATAGGGCTGACGCCAAACTCGCTGGCGGCCAGATGCGTCTGATCGTCGATGGGCAGATTCTCGTCAAAGATCACCGCGCCTGTTCCTGACTGTCGGCAAAGGTGCAGCAACTCCGAGGCCAGCCCGTCTGTTACGTCGATCATGGCGGTGGGTACTATGCCGAGGTCGCGGAGTTCGTGAACAATGTCGGTGCGGGCGTCGGGGCGGAGTTGCCGCTGCACTAAGTAGGACCGTTCTTCGGAGAGGTTGGGCTGCATGTTGGGATCGGCCAGGAACACTTCTTTCTCGCGCTCCAGCAATTGCAGCCCCAGGTAAGCCGCACCCAGATCGCCCGTCACGCAGAGTACGTCGTTAGCCTGGGCGGTGCTGCGGTACGTAATCCTGTCTTTCGGCACCTTCCCTATCATCGACACCGAGATTGTCAGCCCCGACCGCGACGCCGTAGTGTCGCCCCCCACCAGATCGACGTTGTAGGCTGTGCAGGCCGCCCGGATACCTTCGTACAATTCATCGACGGCCTCAACCGGAAACCGGCTGCTCAGGCCCACGCTCACCGTTATCTGCACTGGTAGGCCGTTCATAGCCGCAATGTCCGACACGCCGAAGGTCACGGCTTTGTAGCCAAGATGTTTAAGCGGTACGTAGGTCAGGTCGAAATGAATGCCTTCGAGTAGCAGTTCCGTGGCAAACAGGCCGTAGTCATTGCCCCAGTTGAACACGGCAGCATCGTCGCCCATACCGCGCACGGTTTCAGGATGCGCGGGTGCGGGGGTATTCTGTTGAATCCGTTGGCGCAGCCCAATGGGGCCAAGGGTGTTGAGGTCAGTCATATAAAAAGCCGTTCCAGTTGGTGTCTGGAACGGCTTTTGGTACCGATTGGTTTGCGGAGACTTACGGATTCGTCAGCGTATAGATGTTCTTCGTATTGCCGGTTTTCTGACTATTACCTTCACGGGCCAGTGTTACGCCATTGTCAGTCAGGCCGCTGATCGTGAATTCGATGGTGCCATTTGTGCCGGTTGGCGAGGGCGTAAGACCTGTCAGCACCAGCCGCGTGTCAGACGGTACCGAGTACTGCCCCGTAAACGTGTTGCCGTCGAAGTCGGTGAAGCTAACGGTCGGGGCCTTGCTCAGATCGAGCCGAAACTTATCGTAGTTACGGACATTGGCAGTACCGCCCTTGGTATAGACCGTAGCAACGTTCTCGTCCACTTTCTGGGCTGTCCAGACTTTGGCGATGCGCTCCGATACGGGGGCGGGGGTTTTGCCTCCGCAGCCGAACAGCAATGCAACCACAACGAGCGTCGAAAGAAACAGGGTAAGCGTATTGTTTTTCATGGCGATGGTAATCGAAAAAATCATGAGTTGCTAAAGTAACGCTAAATTTGTCGTAGCCCACAAAAATCAGGCCCAATAAATTACCTAATTGACTTTACGGCGAACATGGACCCCACCGATCTGGCACAATTGCCCCTCTTTAGCCGGGCCAAACTGGCTCTGCGAAACGGACAGGACCGCCCCGAAATCTGGTGCGCTTACAACGGAATTATCTACGACGTATCGCCCTCGCGATTATGGCGCAACGGCAAACACTACGAACACTGGGCCGGGCAGGACCTGACCGCCGAACTCACCGACGCTCCCCACACCGAACATGTCTTTGCCCGATTCACAGCAGTGGGGCGGTTAGGTTAGAAGTAGCCCGGACGTCCACCTCCAGTAACCGAATGACTAACACAGTATACATAGTTAGCCATTCGGCTAACGGACATGGACGTCCGGGCTACAACCCTAAACAATTGAGCCTTGAACAACTTATTAATTGCCGATAGCGGCTCGACCAAAACAGACTGGCGCGTTGTTGACGCCAGCGGACAAACCCGCACCATCCATACCGATGGCATTAACCCGTATTACCAGAATACAGAGCAGATCATCAGTACGCTGCAAACGCAACTCCTGCCACAATTGACCAACGAAGCCAATACCGTAACAGACTTATTTTTCTACGGCGCGGGTTGCGCTAACCCAAGCGTGAATCAGCGCGTGGCTGATGCGTTGCGTATCGTCCTGCCCGCGCTTCAAACTGTTGCTGTAGAGAGCGACATGCTGGGAGCGGCACGGGGGGCGTCGGGCTATGAGCCAGGTATTGTCTGTATCCTCGGTACGGGGTCGAATGCGTGTTGCTACGACGGACAGGCCATTACGCGGGGCATTCAGTCGCTGGGATTCTGGCTTGGCGATGAGGGCAGCGGGGGGTATCTGGGCAAAACACTGGTGCGCGATTTTTTCCAGAACCAACTCCCATCCGGCCTGCACGACGCGTTCCAGACCCGTTACGCCCTCGACCGGGCCACCCTGCTCGAAAACGCCTATCAGAAGCCGTATCCCAACCGGTATTTTGCCGGATTTACGCCGTTTTTATCCGAAAGCATCCAGCATCCACACATCGTTAGGTTGCTCAACGATGCGTTCACGCGCTTTCTGACAATTTACGTTTGTCCGTTTCCCGAAGCCCGTCAGTGGCCCGTCCATTTTGTAGGGTCCATTGCCAAATACTTCGCCGAGCCGCTCACAAATGCCGTTAAGCAGGTTGGTTTGACAATGGGCCGCACTCTGAAAGCCCCCGCCGACCAATTAGTGCAATACCATCGGAATGAACCGTGACGTACCTTTGTTGAGCAATGTAGGTTGGACGCCCACGTCCAACCTACTTCAACCCAATGGCAGCACGATATTTTTTAAAAGTGAATGAGGTGATTCGGGAAACGCCCGACGCCGTGACGATTACCTTCTGGCATCCTATCAGCGAAGAAGTCCGGTACCTACCGGGTCAGTTTCTGACGTTTCTGCTAAATATCAATGGCCAAAAAGTACGGCGGTCATATAGCATGGCCTCCTCGCCCCATGTCGATGTGTCGCTGGCGGTGTCGGTGAAGCGCGTACCAGGCGGACTGGTGTCCAACTACCTGTATGATCGCATCCGCCCCGGCGATGTGCTGGAAACACTGGAGCCAATGGGGACATTTACCCCAAAACTCGACCCGCAAAACCGCCGGACTATTGTCCTTATCGGTGCGGGAAGTGGCATAACACCCCTGTTCTCGATGGCCAAATCGGCCCTCCACGCTGAACCTAACAGCCGCGTATGGCTCATTTACGGCAACCGCAATCGGGAGTCTATTATCTACAAAGCGCATTTAGACGCGATGGCGCAGGCTCATGGCCCGTCGCGGTTTTCGGTGACGCATGTGCTGAGTCAGCCAGCGTCCGGCTGGACGGGTCTGGACGGGCGGCTGAACCAGCACACGCTCACGAGTCTGCTCGAAGACTTGCCCACTCAGGAACGTCAGCACGTAAGCGCGTACCTCTGCGGACCCGATGGTATGATGGCCGAAGCCCGTTCGGCCCTGTCGCTGGTGGGTGTTTCACCGGAACGGGTATTTAAAGAAAGCTACGTAACGTTGCCCGTACCAGCGGGCGAAGTAATCGAAGACCCCGCCAGTGCCGATGAGAGCGGCTCGCCCGAAGTGACGGTGCTGTACGAAGGCGCGGAATACAAATTTGCCGTGGCCCCGCACCAGACTATTCTGGAAGCAGCCCTGGACCTCAATATCGATTTGCCCTACTCGTGTCAGGCAGGGATGTGTACGGCCTGTTTGGGCAAATGCACATCGGGTACCGTAAAACTGGACGAGGAAGACGGTCTCTCTGATTCCGAACTCAAAGCCGGTTACGTCCTGACCTGCGTAGCCCACCCCGTTGGCCGCGATGTAGTAATCGAGATTGATTAGCAACCCGTTTCTTATCGTTCCATTATCTGTTATTCCGGCATTTTTCTGTCATTCCATTTTTGTCATTCCGACGAAGGAGGAATCTCTTTGTAGCAACAGATCCACTGATTACAAAGAGATTCCTCCTTCGTCGGAATGACAGAAAATCACGGTTTCGGCGCCGGTTTCGGTACCGGGCGAGGAGCCGGGGGTACAGGTGCAGCGGGCTTGGCCGCTCCAAATCTTGGTATTGCCTTCGGCGGGCGGGGAGCAACAGGTGGAACGGGAACTGTGTCAATAGGTTCTATATTCAACTCCCGGCTGATCTCGATAATCTCGCCTTCTTTTACCCGAACAGAGTCCATAAGCCTGCGCAAGCGTTTAAAGTGCGTATTGTCGATATTAGGATTAATTTCATTTGTTACTATGCTGTCAATTAGGCGACTACGATTACTGATTTGCTCGCTAACCTCTTTTAGTTCATCGGTAAGAATTGGTTTGACGGGCGCTAACGACGGACGTGTAGCCAGTTCTTGAAGATAGAAAGCCTGTTTCTGTAAATCAGACCGTTCGTTATAAAGCTGATCTTTTCGCCCTATTGGGTCTCTTAGTTTTTCAACCCGCATCTGCCAGTCATGCTCCATTGAT
>JBBRUB010000141.1:0-7541 GCA_038248175.1 Cytophagales bacterium
AATGCTGTTTTTCCAGCGGACGGGTTCTAATCCGGCGGTTAGTGAGTCGGTTGCCCCGTCCAATACTATTTCCCCGGATACCACTTTTGTCAATCTCTGGCAGGCTCCGTCCGACTGGCGTATGATGCGTCTCGCGCCAGATGAGCAAAAAAAGGTCCTGTACGGAAAAGAACTCATTACCCGCACTGCCGAATATTTGGGTCCAAACGGTTCGGTCTTACCCCTATCCAACGGCATGAACTGCCAGAACTGTCACCTCAGCGCGAGTACACAGCCCTGGGGCAACAACTATGCGGCTGTGCAGGCCAACTACCCGAAATTTCGGGAGCGGTCAGGGCGGGTCGAAAATCAGGCAAAGCGAGTAAATGATTGTTTTCAGCGCAGCCTGAACGGCCAACCGCTGGATTCGACCAGCCGGAAAATGCAGTCGATTCCCGCCTATATCCGATGGCTGGGTACCGATGTGCCGATCAAAAACATACCCCGAGGAACGGGTATTTTTAAGCTCAAAAGCCTGAAACGGGCCGCTGCGCCCGAAGACAGCCTGCTGGTCTATACCCAAAAATGCCAGAGTTGCCATCAGGCTACGGGAGAAGGTGTCCTGACCGCTGATGGACGAAGCTATGCGTATCTACCACTTTGGGGACAGCACAGTTATAATGTGGGCGCGGGGTTGTACCTGATTTCTAATCTGGCGGGGTATGTAAAGTATAACATGCCCCTCGGCACGACCTACGAACGGCCTCAATTGTCCGACGAAGAAGCCTGGGATGTGGCGGCTTATATTAACTCCCAACCCCGCCCGTCGGTGGATATCAGCCACGACTGGCCCAACGTAGCCGGCAAACCGTTCGACCATCCGTTTGGTCCTTATACCGATCCATTCAGCGAAGAACAGCACAAATACGGCCCATACAAACCCATTAAAGACTGGAAACAGACGCATAAAAAAGAGAACGTCAGGCCATCTGGCATTCAGGTGACAATTATCACGGAACGGCGGCAACGGGTCGGGTAGCTTTGTATCATCGAATCAGATTGTACGGGGCATGACCATATTATTGCCGTTTGTTTTACTGGCCGTTTGCCTACTCCTGAGCAGGCAGGTGGCTGGCGCCGAGTTGCCCGATACCCTAACTCGACCACAAAGATGGGCGGCTCAGGAACGGTTTCTGATACGGGTGCGGGCCATGTTTATAGCCACCGATAATCAGCCCGGTTTAACCGATTCGTATGCGCTGGGCATGGGCGTAGGGCTTGGCTATCAAACGCCCCGGTTATTCGGACATCTTCAACTGCGCGGTTGGGCTTTCTTCAGCGATAATGTGTTGTCGTCGGATTTAGCCAGGCGTGATCTGCTGACCAATCAGCCAAACCGCTACGAAGTTGGGCTGTTCAATCTGCAAAATCCGGGTAGTCACGCCCTGATCACCCGCCTGGAAGAACTGGATACCCAGTACCATTTCGGCAAAAAATCAGTAATCACGGTCGGGCGGCAGTTACCGCGTTCGCCCTTCATCAACGGTCAGGACGGGCGGCTCTCGCCCACGTTTGCCGAAGGCGTAAAGCTGGAATGGAACGAGTCGAGCCAGACAAAAATACAGGCGGAATACTGGTGGCGGATGGCACCGCGCTCAACCGTTGGCTGGCACAACATTGGCGAAAGCATTGGCCTGTATCCAGTTGGTGTCGATGCTACGGGCAAAGCCGCGCAGTATGCCGGAAAAACGACCTCAGCCAGTATTTTTCAGCTTGGCATTACGCACAAGCGGGGAGCCATTATCTGGCAATTCTGGGATACTCACGTGCTTAACGTGTTTAACGTTGCTTACGCCCGGGCCGATGCTGCCCTGCCCGCCGGTACGGGTCGGCAGTTTATTGCGGGTCTGCAACTGGCACGGGAGTGGACAGTCGGCACGGGCGGAAACCCCGACCCAACGCTGGCCTACTGCCCACCCAACAACCGGGCGACGGTTCTATCGGGGCGGATCGGTTATCAGACAACCAAATGGGCGGCTTTTCTGAATGCCACCCGCATTACGGGCGAAGGGCGTTTTCTGATGCCCCGCGAGTGGGGTCGTGAGCCGTTTTATACGTTCCTGATGCGCGAACGAAACGAAGGCTTTGGCAACATAACGGCAACCGGTATCAACCTGTTTTACACACCCAATAGCCGATTTAAGGCCGAAACTAGTGTTGGGTACTCGGCACTGCCCGACGTAAAAGATTACCGCCTGAATAAATACGGTATGCCTGCCTACGTACAAACCAATCTGGGTGTAACCTACCGTTTTGCAGGCTTACTGAACGGTTTCGACGGCCAGTTACTTTGGCTCTATAAATCAGCGGCTGGTGCTACCTACGGCGCAGATCGGTATGTATTTAATAAAGTGGGCATGAGACATTTCAACCTAATTCTCAATTACAAACTATGATCCGGATTCATGAATTTTACTGATTTCATTCGTCAACCCTGGCCCAGGTGGCCGGACCGCTTATTGGCCTGACCGTGCCAACCCTGTTGCTGATTGGCAATAAATCGTTCGGTATCTCGTCGTCACTACGGCATATTTGTGCAGCCTGTTTTCTCGCCAATATTTCGTTTTTCAACTACAACTGGAAAAAAGAATCCTGGAATTTATTCTTCGTGGCCGGGGTGTTGATCGGTGGTTTTGTGGCCGCTCATTTTTTAGAGAATCCCAATAGCTTTCAACTATCTCCTGCTACCGAAACGGCCTTACGGGCGTTTGGCATCCGTGACTTTTCGGGGCTGCTACCCGCCGATCTCTTTGCCACGGCCAATCTGTTTACGCTGAAAGAATTCTTCTTTTTCGTGATTGGCGGGTTGCTCGTTGGCTTTGGCACCCGTTATGCCGGGGGCTGCACTTCCGGCCACGCCCATCATGGGCCTCTCCAATTTGCAGTGGCCTTCGGGGGTAGCTACGCTTAGTTTCATGGCGGGCGGGTTTATAATGACCCATTTACTCTTACCACTCATTTTCAAACTTGTTTAACATCAACACGATGCAACCTACATTCATAAAATCGACCACTGAATCAGCAGAACAACCCTTCGTTTGCGATGCGCCGAATGAGCTAAAAAAAGCCGAAAAGCACGGGCGGCAATTTGAAATATATGATCGTTGGTATCGTATTCGGGGTCGTATTCGTGAAAGGAGAAATCATCTCCTGGTTTCGGATTCAGGAAATGTTCCGGCTCGATTCCTTCTACATGTACGGCGTTATTGGCAGTGCTATTCTGGTGGGTATGCTGTCTATATTCCTCATCAACCAATTCAATATCAAAACCTTACGGGGCGAAACCGTTCATATTGCCTCCAAAACATTCAATAGGAGACAGATTTACGGAGGGCTGACTTTTGGACCGGGCTGGGTCCTGACGGGAGCCTGCCCAGGACCTTTATTTGCCCAGATTGGTAGCGGCTATGGTGTTATAATAGTTACCTTACTTAGCGCCATTACCGGAACCTGGCTATACGGCTACTTCCGTCACCGGCTGCCTCACTGACTTTTGTCGGATAGAAACACGTTTTATTCATTACCCGTATGTTCAAAGGCACCAAATTATACAGCATTCTTTTCAATAAATGCCCCCGTTGCCAGCAGGGCGATTTTTTCGTTAAGTCGAGTGCGTTCAGGCTTCGGGGTTTCGACAGGATGCACGAACGTTGTTCCAACTGTAGGCTTCGCTACGAGCAGGAACCGGGTTTCTTCACGGGTTCGATGTACGTCAGCTACGCCTTCTACGTGGCACTTACGGTGAGCAGTTTTGTCTTGTTTACGGCAATTCTGGATGTCGATGCGGTCGATTTATTGTGGGGACTTATTCCGGCCATGGTTATTCTGACGCCGTTCTTTTTCAGGATAGCCCGGCTGATCTGGATTAACTTCTTTGTTAGCTACGACCCTGCCTATACGCATCCGGTTAAGCCGAATAACCCGCCCTGATTACTGGAAATTAAAACCTGTTACCCTCTGCCGAAGCGGCTCCACTGGCCGGGCAGGTAAAACAGCTTGGCGACCAGATTGCCGGGGCCAGCGTCGTAAACCCCCTTGGCGGTACCGTAACGATCAAAAAAGATAACAACCTGCCGCCAAAATACTGGTGGTACACCGCTCTCAAGAAAGATTCGTATCTGGCTAATATCAAGAAAGAGCCGGTGCAGTACACAGGCTTCAAGTTTTTCTACGACAACGATTTCCGCAAGAAAGGCTCCCACATCATGCCCCCAAAGAAGTACTGACCCTCGACCCGGCCCCCTCGTACATTCAGGATCAGTGAGTCTCTTTCATACGATCGGACAACGTCCGAACACCAGCCCAACCGGGTTGTGGTTCGGACGTTATTTTGTTAGCGCAGGCTGTGTGTTATTCAGCTTTACCGTCATTTCTTTGCCTGACAAATGAGCTATGTTATTCCCTTTCGGGTGAAAGATAGCTCATTTGTACCATGAACTCTCTACGACCAAAATTTGACCAGCGCGGATTTAATGCCGACCAATGGCAGCGTCAGATGCATCGCCATCCCCTGGAGTATGTCCGACGCAAACTACGCGTGATTCAGGAATATGCCCAGGGCAAAAACATTGACGACCTCGCCCTACAATACCACATACACCCTCAAACCGTCCGCACTTACATTACCACCTACACCCAGGGCGGATTTGACTGCTTATGCCAAGCCGAAAAACGACCACAGCCGACCCGACTTACTCTCTAGCAGCAAGCCGACTTCAAGCACACCCTGATCCATACCCGCCCCGCTGACCACGCCCTGAGCGGCAACATCTGGACTGGACAATTGATACTTTCCTATCTCAACCAAACGTATCAGGTCGATTACCGATCAGGTATCTACGACCTGCTGGAACCACTCAACCTGTCCCACCGCAACGGCGGCCCGGCAAAAGCCCACGCTGATTACGGCAACGCCGATCCTATCAAACAACAAGCCTTCCTTGATGAACTCAAGGCTAGCCTACTACAGGCCGATGCGACCCACGCAGTGGTAGTATATGACGAGTTTTCGGTTTGCGAAAGGCCGACTTCCTACTACGGCTGGGCTGAGAAAAACACGCGCCCCCAGACAGTCACCGACGAAAAAAAAGACAACGGCTCAACGGGTTGTTAGGTATTGAGCTGGTGTCAGCGGAATGTTTTTTTTCAGCCGTCCCCAAGGCGGATTCGCCGGTGATTGCCCAATATATGACTGATTTAGCTCTTAGCTTACAACAACGGGGTTATGAGCAAGTCAGTGTTTATCTGGATCGCAACACGACGCATTTGGTCAAGATGCAAACAGCTTATGCAGAATTGAGTACAGGCCTGTCCATTCAGATGCGCTTCATTCATTTCGCAGCTTACTCACCGGCTCTGAATCCAGTGGAGTATATGATTCACTGGATTCGTCAGCGCTATCTACACAATGCGGACTGTCGCCAATCGCTGGCGGCTGTTGAGGCTCGTCTGGTAGCTGCTATTGATCAGCAGGTAATATTCAGATCAGATCAGTTAGTTAATCTCTTAGCACGCATAGAGAAGTTGGTTGTAGACAAGCAAAAGCCAAATCTTTCACCCTAAAGGGAATAACTTAGAAAGAAATAAGAGGATAGGACGACCAACGATCTGGCAGGACGGGATAAAGACCCAGTTCAATAAAGAGAACCAGCCCCCCAGCCGGGGGCGTGAAAAAGGCAAACCCAACTGCGCCACCATCTGCCAACGTATCTTTGCAATTATGGCAGAACATCAAACGAAGTATGAGCAATGGCGCAGGGATTGCCGGAACGCCCGAAGGCGAAAACGGTACGCCCAAAAAAAATAGGCCGGAGGAACCACCCCCCGACCCGGTGAGCCGGAGGAACCACCCCCCAGCCCTGACCAAACCAAGTGACCCATGCGGGCCGCTCAATTCAGGTCAAAGGTAAAACCCCAATCAACCAGACCGTCAACCCGCGAAAAGTTTTTTCACATTGTAGGCCAAACCGTCAACTGGAAAAGTAGAACTTTATAAATCGTTGAAATTCAATTATTTACGACATAAGGTTAGGATCCCAGCCGGATCACCAAAAAACCAAAGCCGCTCAACTGAGCGGCTTTTTTTATGCCTCTATACCAGTGCCTTCTGTCATACGCCTATTTGTACTTTATTCATTTTTCAAGAAATATCATAAGCAAAATCATAATCCGAAGTGTATGGTAAGATATTCTGCTAAAACCCATTTTCACCAACTATTTTATGTATTATATTGCGTGACTTTGTCGCAAACATTCTGAAATCTGGCTGTCATCTGTTGACTTAGTTGCACACTGGATCGATATCATAATTTCATTTTTTGTATCTCTTTGTGCCATTCATTGCCACTTTAGCAATGTAGTTGCCGAAGCGACGACCCACTCTAACGCCGTACGACCATGTCCGATCAGCCTGATCAACTCCTTAACGCGCTTAATACCGGCCTGTACCGCCCCGAATTTGAACACGATAACTGCGGTATCGGATTCGTAGCGCACATCAAAGGCCGCAAATCTCATCAGATTGTTTCTGACGCACTTCAGATGCTCCGGCGAATGGAACACCGGGGCGCAGTTGGTTCAGAACCCAATTCGGGCGATGGCGCGGGGGTATTGATTCAGATTCCGCACGAGTTTTTCGTGGATGAAACCCGAAAACTCGGCGTTCATCTGCCCCCCGCCCAAGAGTATGGTGTGGGCATGATTTATTTCCCGAAGGATGTGTGGCTACGCGAAGAATGCCGCGCCGTGCTGAACCGGAAAATGAAAAAACTCGGCCTCGAACTGCTCTGCTACCGCGTAGTGCCGGTCAACAACGCCGATCTCGGCGAAGGGTCGCGTTCGGCAGAACCGCAGATGGAGCAGGTGTTTATCAAACGCCCGTCCGACATCAGCGACCCCGAGGATTTCGAGCGCAAACTCTATATCCTGCGCAACTTCAGCACCCGGATCATCAACGAGACGGTAGCGGGTGTTGATACGTTCTATTTCTCGTCGCTCTCGTGCCGTACCATTACCTATAAAGGACAACTGACCACGATTCAGCTGGAGCCGTACTTCCCCGATCTGCAAAACGAGGATGTAGTGTCGGCTCTTGGCGTAGTGCATTCGCGGTTTTCGACCAATACCTTCCCGTCCTGGAAACTGGCGCAACCGTTCCGCTACATTGCCCATAACGGCGAAATAAACACCGTGCGCGGCAATGTGAACTGGATGAAAGCCGCCGAAGGTCTGCTGAAATCAAACAAGTTTACGCAGGACGAGATGGACATGCTACTGCCCATCTGTGACCCCAAACAGTCGGACTCGGCCAACTTGGACAATGCCATCGAACTGCTCGTGATGAGCGGCCGCTCACTGCCCCACGTTATGATGATGCTCATTCCTGAAGCCTGGGATGGTAACGAACACATGGACCCGGCCCGCAAGGCGTTTTACGAGTTCCACGCGGCCCTGATCGAACCCTGGGATGGTCCGGCGTCGATTTCGTTTACCGATGGCCGCAT
>JBBRUB010000142.1:0-7500 GCA_038248175.1 Cytophagales bacterium
AGCCGGATGGTTTGCGGGCCGGGCAGGTTGGTCAGGCCTGCATCGACCGATAGCTGGATTGGCCCCGTGTCCAGCTTAGTGTCGATAACCGTTTCGCAGGCTGTCAGCGAAAGCCCGGCGAGCAGGATAAACAGGTAGTGAAGTTGATGTTTCATACGGCTATACATCAGAATTTGAAATTATATGTCACCGACGGTATGGCTGTGGCAAAAACTGAGTACCGGATGGCCTGCGTCAGTTGAGGATTATCGGCGTTGGGCTGAAAATACACCGAGAACGGATTCTTGCGGGCATAGACGTTATACACCGAAAATACCCAGTTGTCGTCTTTACGTTTGCCTACCCGTTTGCGTCCCTGCAAGGTAGCGGCCAGGTCGAGCCGGTGGTAGGCCGGAATGCGGTAGTTGTTGCGTCCCTGAATGATGGGAGCCACAAAGCCGCCAAACTCGAAGCGGTTGGTAGGGAACGTAGCCGGTGTGCCGCTGGCCAGCGTGAAGGTAGCTGAGAAATTCCAGCGGCTCCGGCCTGCTTCCCGGCCCGGCGGGTCAATCAGCAGCACTGTCGTGAGCGTATGGGGCTTGTCGAACCGGGTCGGGAACCAGTTGCCGTTGTTGATAGGCGGCACCTGCCGTTCAGTGCGGGCCAGCGTATAACTGACCCAGCCATTGACCACGCCCCGGTTGCGTTTCACGTAAAACTCAGCTCCATAAGCCCGGCCTTTACCGCTCAGTAAATCGCCCTCCAGAAACTGGTTCAAAATCAGATTAGCCCCGTCAATGTAGTCGATCTGGTTTTGCAGCCACTTGTAATATACCTCCACCGATGCCTCGAACTCACTGCCACCCGACGCGCTCTGCTTGCCAAAGTTTTTAAAGTACCCGCCCGCAATCTGATCGGCAATCTGCGGTTTTATGTTGTTGGTCGAGGGCGTCCAGACATCGAGCGGGGTCGAGGCTGTGGTGTTGGAAATCAGGTGTATATACTGCGCCAGCCGGTTGTAGCTGAACTTGAGCGAACTGCTGTTACCCAGTTCATACTTGGCCGAAAAACGTGGTTCCCAGTTGCCATAGGTTTTGATGGTCTCTCCGCTTTTATACTGCACCGTTGTAATCGGAAACCGGCTTTGGCCCAGCGGTACGCTGGTCGTGAAGGCGTAGGCATCGCCCGGCCCGATGTAGTTGAAGAGCGAATAGCGCAGACCGTACTGCAGTTGCAGTTTGGGCGATACTTGCTGCTCGTTGCCCACGTACAGCGCGTTCTCAAAGGCGAATTGGCTGCTTAGCCCAAACGTGCGCACATCGCCCGAACTGGCGGCAGTAGCCGTGCCGGGCTGGAAATCGTGCAGTATGCTTTGCCCGCCAAACGTGACGGTATTCCGGCCCAGAAACAGCGTAAAATCTGGCTTGATACTGTAATCGACAATCTTTGAGTTGGTACGGAAATAGTCGTTGGCGTTTTCGGGTTTGCGTTTCAGGTCCGAGTCAAGCGAGTAGTCGTAGTTGCTGTAATAGGCGGTGGTATTCAGGAACAATTTGTCGCTGAAGACGTGGTTCCAGCGGGCCGATGCCGTGGTGTTGCCCCAGTTAAAACCGAAATCCGCCCCGAATACGTCACGCCCGAAGTAGCCCGATAAAAACACGGTGTTCTTGTCGTTAATGCGGTAATTGACTTTGGCGGTCAGGTCGTAGAAATAAAACTTCGACCCTTTCAGGTCGCTGTTCAGAAACGGCTGCGCCAGAACATCGGCGTAACTCCGCCGGGCTGCCACAATAAACGAACCCTTGCCCTTAAATAGTGGACGCTCATATGCCAATCGGCTAAATATAAGGCCAATACCACCGCTTAGTTCGGGCTTTTTAGCGTTGCCTTCTTTGAGCCGGACGTCGAGAATGGACGCGATACGCCCACCGTACAAGGCCGGAATGCCGCCTTTAATGAGCTTGACGTCCTTGACCGCGTCGGGGTTGAAGACCGAGAAAAAGCCGAACAGGTGGCTGGAGTTATAGACCGGAGCCTCGTCAAGCAGTACCAGATTCTGGTCGATGCTGCCGCCCCGCACGTTGAAACCCGTTGCTCCTTCGCCCACCGTCGATACGCCGGGCAGTAACTGAATACTCCGAATGACATCGACCTCGCCGAGCAGCGCCGGAATCCGCTGGAGGGTTTTGACATCGATCCTGTTGACACTCATCTCGATATTCGTCACGTTGTCGTCCTCGCGCTGCGCCGACACCACCACCTCCTGAAGCTGTTTACCTTCTTCGTTCAGTTCAATGTTCAGCCGCACGTTCCCGTCGGTCAGGGTTACGGTACGGGTTTGCCTTTCGTAGCCCACGTAGGTAATGACCAGGTTATACGTACCTGCCGGTGCCGGAACGGAGTAAAAACCGTAGTTATTGGTCACGGCCCCCGTTGCCAGTTCTCTCACATACACCGACACGCCGATGAGTCCTTCGCCGTTGGCTGCGTCTTTGATATAACCGCTGACGGTATATTTTTCTGCCGATGCAGGCCGTTGCACCGTATTCTGGTTGGTCTGTGCCCAAACGCAACTGGGTAATGAGCCAAGTATTAGAAACAAGAGGCTGATTGATAAACACTTTTGCATAGTCAGGTTGTCTGCTTTACCGGCTTGCCGGTCATTCTGTTACACAACACAAAAATACCGCCCGATAATTTCGGGCGGTACGGATTATGACGGGACGGCAAATATGGGGGCCGAATGGTAGCGGTAGCGGGCGGAGTCGTAATGCGTTACAGGACACCGGGTTTCACTGTGCCCGGATAAGCGGAATCATTTTCTGGAGTTCGTCAAAGCGCGCAACGTCAGGCCTGGGGTCTTTGATGGGCAGTTTCTTTATCTCGTCGGCAATGATGCGCCCTACCAGCAGCCGCATGGTTTTCTTGTCGTCGGCGGGAATAACGTACCAGGGCGCGTGTTCGGTGGCGGTTTCGTTGATGGCGTCTTCGTAAGCCTGCTGGTATTCGTTCCAGAAATCACGCTCTTTCACGTCGCCTATCTCGAACTTCCAGTTTTTCTGGGAGCCTTCAATACGGTCAATGAGCCGGTTGGCCTGTTCATGTTTCGAGACGTGCAGAAAGAACTTGATGGTCAGAAAGCCGTTGTTATGCAGGAACTTCTCCATGTCGCGGATGGCTTCGTACCGCTGTTCAAACAGCTTGCCGAGGTCTTGGGTAGCGGCTTCGGGCAGTCGCTGGCTATCGGTCAGAATCTCCGGGTGTACTTTCGTAACCAGCACTTCTTCGTAATAGGAGCGGTTGAAGATGCGGATGGTGCCGCGTTCGGGCAGGTCGCGCCAGCTCCGCCAGAGCCAGTCGTGGTCAAGTTCCTGCTCGGTAGGGCGTTTGAACGACGACACTTTCACGCCCACCGGATTGGTGCCGGTAAACACTTTCTGGATGGTTCCGTCTTTTCCAGCCGCGTCCAGCGCCTGAAATACGATCAACAGCCCGAAATGATTGTGGGCGTACATCCGGTTTTGCCAGTCGTTAATTTCGGCAGCCTGATTAGCCAGCGTCTTGTTGTACTCGTCTTTATCGTCGTAGAGCTCGTCGATTTTGGTAGGTGTCTTGCTAATCGTTAGTTTCCTGCTACCGTCGTAGCGGTGCTGGTCGGTATCAAACTTCATAAAACTTTCAGGAAAACAGGTACGTTATAAACTCAATAACAAGGCGCATCCCGAATGGTTGCGCTGGTATCAACTGCTATGACTATGAATCAATCCAATAATCTCGAAAAAGCCACCTTTGGCACCGGCTGCTTTTGGTGTACTGAAGCCCTGTACGAATCGCTCGACGGCGTAATTGACGCTGTCTCGGGCTACGAAGGTGGCCAAAAGCCCAACCCTACGTACAACGAAGTATGCAGCGGCACCACCGGCCACGCCGAATGTGTGGAAGTGACCTACGACCCGGCCAAAATCTCCTACGCCGATCTGCTCCAGGCGTTTTTCCGCAGTCACGACCCCACTACGCTGAACCGGCAGGGGGCCGACGTAGGTACGCAATACCGCTCGGTCATTTACTACCACAACGACGAGCAGAAGCACCTCGCCGAAACCGCCAAAGCTGAACTCAATAAAGCTGGTGCGTACAGCAGCCCCATTGTAACGGAAATCAGCCCCGCCGAAACGTTTTACGAAGCCGAAGCCTACCACCAGAGTTACTTTGCCAATAACCCCAACCAGGGTTACTGCGCCTTTGTGATTGCGCCAAAGCTGGACAAATTCAGGAAGGTATTCAGCGAGAAACTGAAGACCGAAACGGCGTAGTCCAAACGAAACAAGACGTTTTTAGCGAACGGGATTCAGCGTGTAAATACGCACGCTGAATCCCGTTTCTTTATTTTTAATAGTCTGATAATCAATGCTTCATGCTTCATTTCTCCCAGCACGATGAATGCTGTCAAGTAACTGATTCGTGCCGATAAATTAACCGAATAATAAGAGGGAAAGAGCATCAATTGTATGCTGCTCAAAATAGCCATTACTTTGCTTAGGTTTCAATCTAATCAATTTCCGACATGAAAAAATTTAACGTTCTCTTTCTGCTGGTTGCTGGTCTGTTAATCGGTACGCAATCGTTTGCACAATACGCACCTGATAAAGGCACCAAACTTCTCAACCTTGGCATCGGTCTTGGTAATTACGGTGGTATTGGTTTTGGTGGTGGCGGTCTTGCCTTCGGTGGATCATTCGAGGTTGGCGTTATTCCTAATCTCACGGTGGGAGCTGTAGGCAGCTTCCGTTCATTCTCCAACGTCGGATCATACTACAGCATCGGCGCACGGGGTTCGTATCACTTTAATGAATTGCTTAAACTGTCTGATGAAAAATTCGACTTGTATGCTGGTGCCGGACTGGTTTATAGTGGCTTTTCGTACAAGGACGGTTTCCGTGGCTTAGGCAACATTGGTGGTGTTGACTTAGGGTTACACATTGGTGGCCGCTATTTCTTTACCGAAAAAATTGGTGGTTTTGTAGAAACAGGCTTAGGGTTTGCCCCTCTCCAATTAGGCGTTACGTTCAAGTTCTGAGCGGACCTGCCTCATTCATCAGTCGTCCCGTTTGGCTCAGTCAGACGGCACGCGCTGTTTTTCACGCATTCCCGACCGTCGCAG
Organism: Cytophagales bacterium; assembly: GCA_038248175.1. Lineage (GTDB taxonomy): Bacteria > Bacteroidota > Bacteroidia > Cytophagales > Spirosomataceae > Spirosoma. Next base: position 5,141 of record JBBRUB010000142.1, read on the forward strand.
GATGGCCGGGAATGCGTATTTTTGGGGATTCGTTTCGCTTCAATACGCTATGCCTTCTCTCTTTTTATTATTGATTACTTCGTTTCTGGCAACTGCTCCGGCCAGTCTGGAGCGATTATCAGCTACGGTTACGACCCGGCAGGTACAGCAGGGAAAGTCCGTTACGGTACGGGGCGAGGTGTTTTACCAGCGCAACGGTAACATGGTTACGCACTTTACCTTCCCGCGCGAGGTCGTGATTCTGGCCAACAAACTCGGCGAAACCCGTATTTACGACCCCCGCCGGAATGCCGTGATCCGCTATCAGAGCGAAGCGTTCAGTACCCAAACCACCCAACTGGCGTTTTTTCTCAACGGCACTACCTCCGATATGGGCCTGATTGGTCTGGGGTTCGTGCAGGACAAAACCACTAACGAGGGCAAACTACTGGTAACAGAATGGCGGCTAAAAACACCCGGCAAAAAGAACCCCGTGCAGCGCGTCAAAATCGTGTATGACCGCGCCAATCCCATTTATATGCACTACGCCGATGGGGCCGGTAAAGTGATCCGAAAGGTGTTTTACTACGGCTACCAGCCCATTGAAGGGCGACCGTTCCCAGCCACAACCACCGAAATTGTTTACCAGAACCGCGATTCTACGGTGTCAAAAACGGTGTATGCCGATTTTAAACTCAACCAGGCCGCAACCAGCCCGTACTTTGAGTACACCATTCCGGCCAACGCCAAAATTGATCGATGAAAGCAATCCTGTTTGTCTGTATGCTCGTTGGCCCTGTTGGCAGCGTACTGGCCCAATTGCCCGCAACAGACCGCGATTTGCTGGCCGGGCGCGATTTTCGGAACGATGCCGCGTTTGCGCAGTATCAGCGTCCCGGCAATTCCGACCGAACCATGCAGTACCGCCAAAAAAGCTGGGTAGCCCGGTATAATCCCGTATCGCTGGCGTTGAAAGGGGCGTTATTGGGCTATCAGCGGCTCATGTCGCAGCAACTGGCGCGAAGCTGCCCGTATGAGATTACGTGTTCCAACTTCAGCAAGCAGGTAATTGAGCAGTTCGGCATCGTAAAAGGAACCATGCTCAGTGCCGACCGTATCATGCGCTGTAACCGCATCGGCCTCTTGGACGTACCGCAGATGGACGTTAACCCCGCCAACGGCACCATCATCGACTCCCCGAATCGCTACAAATGACCCCATTTCGTTTCTGGTTGCCGGTGTTGCTGCTGTGCCTTGTGCAAACCCTATATGGCCAAACATTGCCTTCATTCAGTAGCGAATGGCGTTTTGCCCGCTACCTCGCTGATAAAGACGCGACCGACGAAGCCGAATTTGTGCTGCGGCACATCGACCAAAACCGCCTGAGTACATCCCAGCGCGACTCGCTGGCGTACCTGACCGGCTGGCTGGCCTATGGAGCCAAATCGCTCGATTCGGCCAGTCAGTATTTGCTGCGCGTATCGGCAGCATCGCCGTTTTATGTCAAGTCGCAGTATTTTGGGGCGTATTGCCTGGCGTTTGACCATCACCGCGATTCGGCCCTCGCCGTGATGCAGCACCTGCCTGCTCCCGACTCTACACTGACCGAGCTCAAGGCGTTTCAACAGGCCGGGCTAGCGTTGCTGCAACGGCAGTATCCCCGCTACGATTCGCTTCGGCAGCAGTTCAGTTACGCGTCTTACGCACTCAGTGCCGAAGAGGAACGGCTGGATGCGTACCGGCGCGGACTGGCTACCGAAAAACGACGGTCGCCGGTGCTGGCGGGTATGCTGAGTGCGGTGGTGCCGGGGTTGGGCAAAGTGTATGCGGGCAAGCCCAAGCAGGGTATTGCCGCGTTTTTGCCGGTCCTGACGCTGGGCTTGCTGACCTGGGAGGGCTACCGGAAAGACGGCCCCACAAGTCTGCGGTTTCTGGGCTTCGGCTCGCTGTTCACGGTTTTCTATGCGGGTAATATCTGGGGAAGTACGGTGGCCGTTAAGGTCCGGCGCGACGAATTCAATCGGGGTTATGACAACAAGATTTTGTTTGATATGCACATTCCTCTGCGGAATCTGCTCAATCGGTAAGGGGCAGGTCACGGCGGGCGATTCACTTTTTGCGTCGGGGCAGTACGTAGCGGCCCGCGTAGCGTATGAGCGGGCGCTGTTTGGCACGACCGAGCCGGATGCAGTTTTTTCGGCTTCGGTAGGTAAGGCCCGCTGCCTGAAACAGCAGGGGCTGTATGCCTCTGCTGTTACGTTTTTGAATGGTCAGCTGCAAAGCAACCTGCCCGATTCGCTGCTATATCGATTGCGGCACGAGCAGATTCTGAGTGCCTATCTGGCCGGGCAGTTCGAGAATACGCTCTCGCTGGTGGAGCG
>JBBRUB010000143.1:0-7474 GCA_038248175.1 Cytophagales bacterium
CCAGACCGAGTAGCCGATCAGCTTCCACATTGTGCTGGTTTTCCCCCCAAATGGTTTGATAATCATGTAGAATTCTACGCACATGAGCGGTACGGTCAGCGTCCAGTCGATGTAACGATATTCAGTTGGTGATTGTCCCGTTGCCAGATACTGATCGCGCATATAAAAGTAGTGGACTGCCGCGATCATTGTAATCAGACCCGAAATGGTGAGCGACGTTTTCCAGTGTCCTTCCACCTGCGAACGCTCGAGGAAGAAGAATACGGAAGCTGCAAACATGGCCATGTAGCCAGTAAAGAAAGTGAAACCTACTACGTCGCCCGGACGAAGATCAGCAACAAGAAGTACTGATGACATTTGTAATACATCCATTGGTTTAAGGAGTTAAAAGTTTGACTATAGTGAATTGTGGGACATTCTGTCTCAAAATGGGAAAGTATTCATCCATGTTTAAAGTTTCAAAAAACGTCCAAATAATCAAAAAAAAACTTTTTTACCGCGAATCTATACTTAGTCTATAAAAATTGTGTATAGTTTGCATCCCGTCGAAATTTACACATAAGTTTGGATAGTTCGCCCGCTCATACCATTCTGCTAAAACTGCTCAATGCATCGGGCTTAGACAAACAGGATGTAAAGCCGGGACCATACACCGTCTTCGCGCCTACTGACGCAGCTTTCTCGGTATTGCCCGAACGTGACCTGGAAGAGTTGTTGCTGCCGTCCGGCAAACCAAAACTGATAAAACTGCTGATGTACCTGATCGTCAATGGAACTTATAGTGGATTGAAAATTAGGCGGGGTAAAATGACGGATTCTCTTCTTTATTCGGTAAAATGAACCTGATAAATGAAAATTCGCCTGTTTTTAACACCCCGTCAGGTTAGTCTGTTGTTTGCGTGGCTCGTTTGGGAGTACAGCGGTTCACTTCATGTTGCGCTGGCTCAGCGTACGCTTACCAACCTCATTAAATTGTCGGGGCCGGACCCATGGGTGCTACAGCGGGGTGACTGGGCAAAGCCGGGCAGGACTGGGTGATTTACCACGCCAACCCGTCGGAGAAAGATGGTTGCGGTAACAAACGTACCCCGCACATTCAGCCGTTTAGCTGGCACGCCGATGGTTCGCCTAACTTTGGCAAGCCGACGCTTAAAATACCGATGCCCATACCACAGGAATAAGTGAATCGGTAGAAATTGATTCGGAAACTGTTTTCCTACTACATTAACTCGCCTTGTCTGCCATGCACAAAATCATTTTGCCCGTTGCTGCAGCCCTTCTGCTTACGCTGACTAACTGCCAGTCCAATACCAAAACTACCGAAACCAATACGGTTATGATTGACTCGACCGGCGACGTACAGTCCGATGCCGATACGGCCACCAACGTGGATGCTACCGTTTATAAAATGCCCCAATCCAAAGCCTTTTCCGGTAACGTAGCGGGAAAAAAAGCGAAGCTGTACATACTCAAAAACAAGTATATGCAGGTGGCGCTGTCTAACTACGGTGCCCGTATTGTGAGTATTATGGTGCCGGATAAAAATGGTAAGCTGATTGATGTGGCACCGGGTTTCGACGACCTGAAAAAATATCAGCAGCCCGGCGGGGCCTTCATGGGACCGGTAGTGGGCCGGTTTGGGAACCGCATCGCGAAGGGCAAATTCACGCTTGATGGCAAGAATTACCAGACAGAACTCAACAACAACGGTAACAACCTCCACAGTGGCAGCACTGGTTTTCACAGTCACGCCTGGGACGTAAAAGAAGCCGATGATAAGCACTTAACCCTGCAATACGTATCGCCCGATGGCGAAGGTGGCTTTCCCGGCACCGTAACCACCAACGTAACGTTTACACTCACCGACGATAACGGCCTGAAACTTGATTACACGGCCACGACCGACAAGGCAACGCCCTACAACCCCACGAGCCACGGATTTTTTAACCTGAATGGGCAGGGAACGGTAAACAATCACCTGATGATGATCGACGCCGATAAATTCTCCGCCGTTGACAAAGGGCTGATTCCGCAGGGCGAGCCGGTGCTGGTGACAGGTACGCCCTTCGATTTCCGTACCCCCACAATCATTGGAGCCCGCATTAACGAGAAAAACGAGCAGCTGGGCTTTGCCGGAGGATATGACCACAATTTTGTGCTAAACAAGCAACGCCGGGCCGTAAGGTCGAATCAGGATGGATTTACCAAAGCCGTTGAGGTTATTGGCGACGAGACGGGTATCAAAATGGAGGTCTTTACCACCGAACCCGCCATGCAGTTCTACGGGGGTAACTTCTTCAAAGGTTCTGACACGGGCCGCACTGGTAAGCCCATTGGCTACCGCGAAGCCTTCGCCCTCGAAACGCAGCACTATCCTGACTCGCCCAACCACCCTACTTATCCCAACACCATCCTGCGCCCCGGCGCCACGTACAAGCAAACTACCGAGTACAAATTCTCGGCGGTGAAGTAGTCGCACCATAAATCACGAACTGTCTGTTATTCCGCACCGGCGGACCGGTCGAAATGACAGATAATTCCGGTACTCTGTGTCAAAAAACAAACACACGAAATGAAAAAGCTAACCCTCGCCCTTCTTTTCCTTACAACCCTCTCCTTTGGCCAAACAGCCCGCTGGACTGCTGCCAAAGCCAATGCCTGGTACGCCAACCAACCGTTTCTGGTGGGAGCCAACTATGCCCCGGCCAATGCCATCAATGAGCTGGAAATGTGGCAGGCCGATAGCTTCGACCCCAAAACCATCGACGCCGAACTGGCTCTGGCCGAGAGTCTGGGCATGAATACCATGCGCGTGTTTCTGCACGATTTGCTGTGGCAGGATCCGGCGGGGTTCACCAAACGACTCGATCAGTTCCTAAGTATCTGTGCCAAACACAAAATCAGGCCCATGCTGGTGCTGTTCGATTCGTGCTGGGACCCGCACCCCAAACCCGGTAAACAGCGCGACCCACAACCGGGTATTCATAACTCCGGCTGGCTCCAAAGCCCCGGTGCCGACGCCCTTACCGATGTATCGCAATACCCGCGTCTGGAAGCTTACGTGAAAGGCGTGGTGGGTGCGTTCAAAAACGATACCCGCATTCTGTCCTGGGACACCTGGAACGAGCCGGACAATACCAATGATAACAGCTATGGCAGAAACCACCTGAAAACCGAACTGCCCGATGAGCAGAAAATTACCATCGTAACCCGGCTCCTGCCCGATGTGTTTCAGTGGTGCCGCGAGGCCGGGGCTACGCAGCCGCTAACGTCGGCACCATGGCTTATTGGCGGTACTCACGATTGGAGTAATCCTGACAAATGGACGCCAATGGAAAAGGTACAGTTTGAGCAGTCCGACATCATTACGTTCCACCAATACGCCGATGCTGCCGCGCTGGAGAAGCTGATTCCGGTACTGCAAAAAATGGGCCGTCCCGTGATCTGCACCGAATACATGGCGCGGGGCGTTGACAGTAAGTTTCAGACGCATCTGCCCATTGCCAAAAAAGCTAAAGTGGGTATGATGAACTGGGGCTTCGTAGCGGGCAAAACCCAGACGTTCCTGCCCTGGGATAGCTGGCAGAAACCCTACGTCAATGGCCGCGAACCGAGCATCTGGTTTCACGAAGTTTATAAGCAGAACCGCACCCCCTATGACCCCGCCGAAACAGCCGCTATTAAAAAAGCGATGAGTAAGTAAGCTGGACTGCATCTGCGTGTCTGTACAGCCCAACCGGTAAAAAATGATCCTCTATCCGAAATCATCAGTATAAATGACCTGCAAAAAATCAGTATTCAGCCTGCTGCTGACCAGTGCATTACTAACAACGGCAACGGCGCAGACGAGCAAAATAGACCCGGTGCGCAAAGCTCCCATCATGAGCCGCTGGGAAAAACAACTTACCGCCCAAAACGCATGGCGCGAGTACCCCCGCCCGCAGATGACGCGCCCCAAATGGCAGAATCTGAACGGAATGTGGGACTACGCCATTACGCCTAAAATCGCTGCGGCTCCCACGAAATACGATGGTCAAATTCTGGTACCTTTCGCGGTAGAATCGACGGTATCCGGCGTCAATAAACCGCTTTCGCCGGAGCAGCGGCTGTGGTACCGGCGCAGCGTAACCGTACCGTCCGACTGGGCTAATCAGCGGGTGCTGATGCACTTTGGTGCGGTCGATTATGAGTGTAGCTTATGGGTGAACGGCGGGCTGGTCGGATCGCACAAAGGCGGCTCCAATGCCTTTAGTTTCGATATAACAACCTACCTCAAATCGGGGCAAAACCAACTGGTGCTGGGCGTATTGGATCCAACGTCCGAAGGCGAGCAGCCGCGCGGAAAGCAGTTGCTGAACCCCAACAGTATCTGGTACACGCCCGTGTCGGGCATCTGGCAAACGGTCTGGATGGAGCCAGTACCCAGGGAACACTACATCGACGAAATCCGGCTGACGCCCGAAGTGGATTCGGGTCGGGTGCGGGTCGAGACGCTACTGAACCGCCCGGCCAGTTCGAGTGTGGCGGTTCGGCTTACGGCAATGGACGGCGGCAAAATCGTGACTACCACCATTGTGCGGGCCGACCGGACGGGGTATTTATCGGTGCCAAACGTCAAACTCTGGACGCCCGACAGCCCGTTTCTGTACGATCTGAAAGCCGAACTCGTAACAGTCAATGATCCGTTTGCGGGCGTGGCCAACAACAAACGTCCCCGGCGTAGCGATGCCGAGCGGGAAGGATATGCCAAAGCAACGGTTGTTGGTAGCCCAGTGGACGTTATAACGGGTTACTTCGCCATGCGGAAGATAAGTCGGGGCCGACCACCGGGGGGCAAAGGGCCGGTGGCTAACCAGCCGGTGCTGCTGCTGAACGACAAGTTCGTGTTTCAGAACGGCCCGCTCGATCAGGGCTGGTGGCCGGGCAGCCTGCTTACCCCGCCCTCCGACGAAGCGATGGCCTTCGAGATCGACTTCCTCAAAAAGTCGGGTTTCAACATGCTTCGCAAACACATCAAGGTCGAACCCGCCCGCTATTATTACCTCTGCGATAAGATGGGCATTATGGTCTGGCAGGACATGCCGTCGGGCTTTCTGGAAGGTCAGAACGAATCGCCGGGCGATCAGTACTCACCCATTCGGCGGTCGGTAGCGATGGAGCAGTACGAACTGGAATTGCGCCGAATGATGGACCAGCTGCATAACTATCCGAGCATTGTGTGCTGGGTAGTGCAGAACGAAGGCTGGGGACAGTACGAAAACCCGCGTTTGGCCCGGTGGGTGCAGGACCTCGACCCCAGTCGGGTGGTGAACGCTATCAGCGGCTGGAATGACCGTAACGCCGGCGATTTCTATGACATCCACACCTACGAACCCGAACCCCTCGCCCCCGACGCCAAAAGTGACCGTGTGGTGGTGATTGGTGAGTTTGGCGGTATTGGCTGGCCCGTGCAGGGACACTTGTGGAACCCAGAAATGCGCAACTGGGGCTACCAGACCTACCAGTCTGCCGATGCGGTGCTGGAGGCCTACAAAAAGAAGTACGCCAAAATCATTGACTACTATCAGAACCGCGCCCTGTCAGCCGCTGTCTATACCCAGACAACCGACGTAGAAGGCGAAGTAAACGGCCTGCTGACGTATGACCGCGAAGTGATAAAAATACCCGTCGAAACGCTGAGACAGATTCACGCTCCCTTGTTTAAGTAAAGCTTCTTTGTCGCAACTCCGGCATGACGAAAAGCCGGAGTTGCGATGAAACCCACGAAAACTGCTAACGTTAGCTTAGTCAACTGCTCTGATTATGACCACACCAGCTGCTGCTACTGACGTGCTAACCCAGACTATTCAGGGAATGGGCTATGCGTCCTTAATTGATTTTGCCCGTGAGCAGACCAGAAGCATAGTACAACAGAAGATGGCCTATCAGCAGAGCCGCATCGACTTTTTTGAGCAGAAGTACGGCCTGACATTCGGGCAGTTTTGCGAACAGTTCAGTCAGATCAAGCCGTACACGATGCTGGAAAAAGAAAACGACAGTTTGGTTTGGGAAACAGCCATCGACGTAGTTCAGGCGTATCGGAATGATCTGATGGCTTTGACGCAATGATGGAAGAAGTTCTGACCGCTTTTGCCCATCTGATTCGGGACCGCCGGGTGCTGACTGATCGCCGTGACAATCAACTTTCAGAGTGCAAAGCCAGACTGACGTTTACTGACGGCTCATTGTTAGAGTTTTCGGAGATCTGGCTACCAAGATTGACCGCAACACCTACCGCAACTTTAACCTCGTCCGGGAGAAGTACGGGCAGGTGCCGGGTGGCACGTGGGGGCGACGAGAACAGCCGCCCGGGCTACGATGACCCCCGGCAGGCGGTAGAAACCTGCGGTATGGTGGAGCAGATGGCGTCAGATCAGTTACTGATGCGCTTCACCGGCGCTCCGATGTGGGCCGACAACTGCGAAGACGTAGCGTTCAACACCCTGTCCGCTGCGTTCATGCCCGATTACCGCTCGCTGCGTTATCTCACGGCTCCGAATATGGTAGTGAGCGACAGCAAAAACCATAGCCCCGGCCTCCAGAACGAGGGGCCATTTCTGATGATGAACCCATTCCGCAGCCGTTGCTGCCAGCACAACCACTCGAACGGCCGGGCCTACTACGCCGAAAATCTATGGATGGCCACGCTCGATAACGGTCTGGCCGCAGTCCTTTACACCGTGCTGACCAGCACGTGGAAAACGGGCGACAAAATCACGCTCGATTTGCCGATGGATATCGCTGTCAGGACGCGGAACCGCAACAAGAACAGCGTTAGCGTAAACTACGGTCCGCTGGCGTATTCGCTGAAAATCGACGAGAAATTCCAGCAGGAAAATAGCATCAAGACCGCCATCTACGACTCCAAATGGAAACCTGCCGCTGACCCGTCGAAATGGCCGTCTTACGAGATTTTTCCCACCTCAGCCTGGCATTACGGGCTGGTGCTGGCCAGCGAACCCGCGCAGTCGTTCACGGTAACGCGCAAGCCGGGGCCGATGAGCAAGTACCCGTTCACCCCCGGAACCGCACCGATTACACTGACCGCTAAAGCCAGGAAAATTCCCAGCTGGACAATTGATAAATACGGTTTGTGTGATGTGTTGCCCCAAAGCCCGGTAGCGGTTAATACGCCCACAGAAACCGTTACGCTGGTGCCAATGGGAGCCGCTCGTCTGCGTATTTCAGCGTTTCCGGTCGTAAACTAACAGGTATGGCTACGTGGCAAAAAACCATCCGACTGCGTCCGTTTCGGCGGAGATTCCATCTGATTACCGACCTCATCGAGCAGGAATTCCCCGAACTGGAAGAGATAAGCGCGGGATTACTGCACGTATTTATCCAGCACACCTCGGCGAGTTTGTGCATCAACCGAAGCGTCGGACCGCGAAAATGCCGACCCGACGGTGCGGCAGGATTTTGAGACGCATTTCAA
>JBBRUB010000144.1:0-7458 GCA_038248175.1 Cytophagales bacterium
CAGCCCTCGTTTTCTGCCCGTCAGCCTGCATTTGTCTGCCTTCACGGGTGGGTTGTTGTTGCTGCTATGGCTACTGACGGGTGTCGGTTCGGCACATGCGCAGGACCCGGCGGCACCCACCCGGCGCGGAGCCAGTAAACGGCAGCAAACCAACCCCGACTCCATCCGGGCTGAAGCCCGCCGACGCGCTGCCGCCCGTACCGATTCCATCAAGCTCGCCGTTCAGGAACGTACCGACAGCCTCCGGGCCGTCCGCTCTGCCGACCGCCGGCCTACCATCAACTGGCCCGACCGCCGGGCCACGCGCTTTTCGGAACGCTCATCCCGTTCGCCGTTTATTCTGCGCGATCCTAAAGGCGTTTCTACCGATTTTCGGCTCAGCCCCGACGGACGTATTGGCGTAACTGAACGGGTACGGGCAGGCGTGTCGCTGTCGGGCAATCCGCTGCCCAATAGCACGCCGGCCGCATCCACGCCGGGCGCATCCACGCCGGGCATCACTGAACCGCCGGGCCCTGCGCCAACTGCCACCCAGCCGGGTATGCCCGTGCGCGAAGGTGCGACCCTGCCCGCGCTGCCACCCTCGCAGTTTGGGTTGCCATTCCGCCCCGCCGAAACCATTCCGTACGATACCTACAACCGGCTCCAGAATCAGCGCGTAGAACGCAGCATCTGGCGCGACTATGCCGCCCAGCGCGACGGGCAGAGTGCCATCAGCGGGCGCGGGCTGATTCCGAAACTCGAACTGCCACCTATCATTGACCGGCTGTTCGGCGGTAGTAATGTCGATTTCAAGCCCAACGGCTTCGTCACGCTCGATTTTGGCTACCTCTACCAGTTCATCGACAATCCGGTGCTGCCGGTGCGCCAGCGCAGAAACGGCAATTTCCTGTTCAACGAGCAGATCAGCATTAACTTCAACGGTAAAATCGGCGAGAAACTGGGTGTTCTGGCCAACTTCGACACCAAAGCCGCCTTCAATTTCGAGAACGCGCTGAAAGTCAACTACCGGCCCGGCGGTTCGCTGCCCGGTCTTGGGTCTGGGCAGGGCTTACCGGGTATGCCGGGTGTTCCAAACCTACCCAATGCGCCCAGTATGCCGGGTATGCCGGGTCTGCCGGGCGTGCCGGGTATGAATGGCCAACTACCGGGCGTACCGCAGTTTACGCCCCAGAACGAAAGCATTTTACAGGGACTCGAAGTGGGTAATATTAGCTGGGCCGTGAACAGCCAGCTGATTCCGGGCGTGCAGAACCTGTTCGGCATAAAAACGCAGTTGCGGTTCGGCAAACTCAACGCTACGCTTGTGGCGTCGCAACAGCGGAGCCGCAAGAGCGAGATTGTGTTGCGGGGCGGTACTACCAGCCGCCCATTTGAAGTCCGGGCCGATCAGTATGACGAGAACCGGCACTTCTTCCTGTCGCAGTTTTTCAGGAATATCTACGAAGGATCACTCAAAACGCTGCCGCAGGTGACGTCGGGCGTGAACATAACGCGGGTGGAGGTCTATGTCACCAACCGCACCAACACAACCGAAACCCTGCGCAACATTGCCGGTTTGCAGGACCTCGGCGAAGGCAATCCCTACGCGAAGAGCAATCCTGCCGTGCAGCCGTTTCCGGGCAATGGCCGGGCACCCGCCGACAACGCCACCAACGGATTGTTTACCCGCCTGACCAATAACCCCAACAGTCCGCTGCGGCAGATTGACCAGACCAACGAGGTGCTGACCCAGACCTTCGCACTCACCAAAGGCCAGGACTTCGACGTGCTGCGCGGGGCCAAACGCCTGACTGACCGCGAGTTCCGGCTCCAGCCTGAACTCGGCTACATCTCGCTCGTGACGCCCCTGCGCAACGACGAAATTCTGGCCGTTTCCTACGAATACACCTACCAGGGCCGGCGCTACAAAGTGGGTGAACTGACCGAAGATTATCAGGCCCGGCCCGCCAGCGAAGTGCTGGTGCTGAAGCTGCTGAAATCAGCCACGCTGCGCAATAACCTCCAGTTGCCCATGTGGGATTTGATGATGAAGAACGTTTATTCGCTCAACAACGCCCAGATCAGCCGCGAAGGGTTTCAGTTGCGGATTGTCTATAAAGACGATGTGACGGGTATCGACAACCCCAATCTGCAGGAAACCCGCCTGGCAAATATCCCGCTGGTGCAGGTTTTTGGCATGGACCGGCTCAATCAGCAACTCGATGCCCAGCCCGACGGCAATTTTGACTACGTCGAGAATGTGACCGTCGATCCGCGCTTTGGAAAGATCATCTTTCCCGTGCTGGAGCCGTTCGGGTCGTTTCTGGCCCGCCGGATCAACGACCCGTCGTTCGAGGCAAAGTACGTGTTTAACGATTTGTACCGTACTACCCAGGCTGACGCTACGCAGCAGGCCGACCTGAATAAGTTCTTTCTGCGCGGCTCGTTTCAGTCGGGCAACGGGGCTGAGGTGCAGTTGCCCTATGGTGTCAATGAGCAGTCGGTGCAGGTAACAGCCGGCGGGGTGCCGCTGACGCCGGGGCAGGACTACGTACTGGAGAGTCAGATTGGGCGGCTGCGCATCATCAACCCCAGCGTGACCAACTCGGGCCGCGAAATTCGCATCAGCTACGAGCAGCCCGATCTGTTCCAGAATCAGATCAGAACCCTGATTGGTACCCGGCTGGATTACCTGCTGACGCCGAATATCAACTTTGGGCTTACGGCCATGAGTATGCGCGAAACGCCCGCCGGTTTCCTGACCCGCGTGGCCATTGGCAACGAGCCAGTCAACAATGCCATTGTGGGACTGCACGCCAACTACCGGCGCGACTCGCCCGGCCTGACGCGGTTGCTGGATGCCCTGCCCATTGTGCAAACCAAAGAACTGTCCAGCATTCAGGCCAACGTAGAGGTGGCACAGTTGTTTCCGGGTACTAACCAGCGGGCCCGGGGCGACAGCTACCTGGACGATTTTGAAGCCGCCCGTACCATCTTCGACCTGACGCGGCAACCTACGCGCTGGCGGCTGGGCAGCACCCCGCAGCAGTTTCCGCAGGGGTCGTTCCAGAACCCGCTGGTGTCGGCGTTCAACCGCGCCCGCATTTCGGTCTATTCCGTCGATCAGACATTATATACGCAAAACGCTCAGGGTATCGTGTCGAACGTTGACATTGACGATGTGAATCGCAACGTATATGAGCGGTACTTCCTGCCCGCCGATCTGTTTCCGGGCCGGACCCCGGCGGTGGTGCAGCTGCCCGAAAATATTCTCGACATGTCGTTTTTTCCGAATGAGCGGGGCATGTACAACTACAACCCCAACCTGCGCCCCGACGGTACGCTCAATAACGATCCCCGCCAGAACTTCGGCGCGGTTACGCGGGCCATCACGTCGGACATTGACTTCGACAACGCCAACGTCGAGAATATGACCTTCTGGCTCATGGATCCGTTTGTGGCCGGTCAGGCGGGCGTAGTACGCGGAAATCCTGACCCCAGCAAAAACACCAATAACACGACGGGCGGTAAGCTGGTGTTTAACCTCGGCGACATCTCGGAAGACGTGATGCGCGACAGCCGCTACACGTTTGAAAACGGCTTTCCGGCCAGTGGCGACACCACCACTACGCGGGGCGGCAGTACGGAAACAACCGCCTGGGGCCGCGCACCTACCCAGCAGTTTGTGACCAATGCCTTTCAGAGTGGCGGGCGCGAAAATCAGGACATCGGCCTCGACGGGCTGACCAGTCGCCCCGGTACCGCAGCGGGCGTGGCCACCGAGCAAAATTTCTTTAAGGGTTACCTCGATCAGGTGCTGACCCGCGTAACCGACCCCGCCGTGCGCGAGCAATTGCAGAACGACCCATCGGGCGACGATTTCAAGTTTTATCTCGGTGAAGAAGCCGACCAGCAGAAGTTCATCGTGGCGCGGTACAAGCAGTACATGGGTACCGAGAACAACTCGCCCGAAAACACCAGCACCAACCAGTTTCTGACCCCGGCCTCCACCACCCTGCCCGATATTGAGGACCTCAACAGCGACAATACCATCAACGACAACGAAGCGTATTACGAATACGAAATTGACCTCCAGCCCAGAAATTTAGTCGTGGGCAAAGGCTATATTGTTGACAAAGTTGTGGTGCCAACGGCGGGAGGCACCGTGACGTGGTATCAGTTCCGGATTCCGGTTCGGGAGCCGCTGCGGAAGGTGGGTAATATCAACGGGTTTAAGTCGATCCGGTTTTTACGGACCTACCTGACCGGCTTTCAGCAGCCGGTGGTGCTGCGGTTTTCGCAGATGCAGATGGAAGCCAACCAATATCGCAAGTACCTCGGCGACCTCAATCAGCGCGGTTTGCAGGAAGTGCCGGAACCCTACGACGCCAACTTCACCGTCTCGACGGTCAACATCGAAGAAAACAGTAGTACGCTGGCGGCCACTACGCCCCCAGCGGGTACCGGCACCGGCAACAAATACGCCTACTCGGTGCCGCCCAACTACCAGCGCGACCGCGATTTTACGTCGCTCAACAACCAGCTGCTCAACGAGCAGTCTATGCGGGTGAGCGTAACCAACCTGCGCGACGGCGACTCACGGGGGGCGTTCCGCAATGTGAATATCGACCTGCTGTTTCGTAAGCAGTTAAAGATGTTCGTGCATATGCACAACGACGATCAGGAAAGCGGGCAGGTATCGGCTTTTGTGCGGTTGGGTACAGACTATACCGAGAACTACTACGAAATCGAGATTCCGGGTCTGCGGGCCACCCCACCGGGCCTGCAAACGCCGGAGGTTGTCTGGCCCGCCGAAAACGAACTGGATTTGGCCCTCGAAGAACTCATCAACGTAAAAACGGAACGCAACAAAGCGTTGACCCGCCGAACGTCGCTGCCGTTTTCGCAGCGGTCTGCCAACGGGCGGTATATTATCACTGTAGTGGGTAGCCCCGATATCAGTTCAGTACAGTCGATCATGATTGGCGTGCGGAATCCCAGACTGCCCAACGACGGAGAACGGGCCAAGTCCTTCACGATCTGGGTCAATGAACTGCGTACCAACGGCTACGATCAAAGTCCGGGGCGGGCAGCAATTGGGGCCGTAAATATCAAACTGGCCGATCTTGGCACACTAACGGCGTCGGGACGGCTCACGACCTTCGGCTTCGGGGGTGTAGCCACGCGCATTGGCGAACGCGCCCGCGAAACGACGTCGGAAATATCGCTGTCGTCGGCCTTGGCCGTCGATAAGTTTCTGCCCGCCAGTTGGGGACTGCGGATTCCGATGTACATCAACTACGATCATCGTAACGTTGACCCGCACTTCGATCCGCTCGACCCCGACGTACCGCTTGAGCAGTCTCTGGGATCATTGCCGGAAGGTTTGGGCCGGGCGGCTTATCAGCGTATTGTGCAGGACAACACCACCCGGCGGGGGCTGAACTTCTCGAACGTGCGCAAGGTGAAGACCAACCCGAACGCCAAACTGCACCCGTGGGATATCGAGAATTTTGCCCTCACCTACGCTTTTACCGACACCAAACGCAGCAATATCCTGACCGACGAGTATTTGCAGCGGCAGCAGCGGGGCGGCATCGCCTATACCTTCGCCGGGCAGCCTAAAGCGTTTGAGCCGTTCCGTAACTCAACCAAACTGGAGGCATCCTATTTACGCTGGCTCAAAGAGTTTAACATTACCCTATTACCATCGCTGGTGAGCATCCGGTCTGAGCTGGACCGTAGCTTCATAAAAACCCAGTTGCGCTCGTCCGACCTAACCACCAACGGCATTCCGGGGCAGTTTGAGAAGTATTTCCTGTTTAACCGCTACTACGACCTGACATGGAACCTGACGCGCAGCCTGGTCGTGACGTATCGCTCGGTAGCCAACTCGATCATCGACGAACCGGCAGGCGACATTAATACGCAGGCCAAACGTGACTCGATCATTACGAGTCTGAAACACCTCGGCAGGCTCAAAAACTTTGTGCAGGACATCCGCGCTACGTACCGGCTGCCACTCGACAAGATTCCGGCGCTGGACTGGATGGCTGCCGATGCCATTTACGGCGTGGGTTACCAGTTTCAGGCCAACTCGTTCGGCATTACCGACACGCTGGGCGTTCCGTTTGGCAATACCATACGCAACAACCGCGAGCGGGGCATCAACGGGCGTGTCGATCTGATTCGGCTCTACAACAAAATCCGGTACCTGCGCTTTGTAAATACCCCTGCGCCGGTACGCAAGAACTTTGCCCGAAACCCCGGCGACATTGAGGACATTGTGCGGGGCGAAAGTAAGGTACTGAAGAATTTTACACGGGCGTTGCTCACCGTGCGGGGCATCAACTTCTCGTACACCGTGCAGGAATCCACGATTTTGCCGGGCTTTCTGCCCACGCCGAAGTTCTTCGGGGTCGATCAGAACAACGCGCCGGGGCTGGGGTTTGTACTGGGCAGTCAGGATGCGGGGATCAAAACCCGGGCGTCTGAACGCGGCTGGCTGGCTCCGAGTACGGTATTGAACACGGCCTTCCAGCAGAATATCACGAAGAAATTTACAGCCAATACCACGCTTGAGCCGTTCAAGGATTTTCGAATGCAGATCAACTGGCGGCTCGACCGGACGGATGCGTATCAGGAGTATTACCGTCCCGGTGCGCAGGGTGGCCCGTTTGAGACGTATTCGCCGGTGCGAAACGGGCAGTTCTCCATGTCGTTCTGGTCATTCCGCACGGCCTTCGCTGGGTTACGGCCCGATAACACCTCACCCCTGTTCGACAAGTTTGAGAGTTACCGGCAGTTCTTTATCGACAAGCTGACGCGCATGAACCCCGATAAGAGCGGGAGTTACACCAAAACATCGCAGGACGTTTTGATTCCGGCATTTTTTGCGGCCTACAGCGGGCAGGATTCGTCGAAGTTAGAAAAGACCAAGCTGAACCCTTTCTTCAACTTCCCACTGCCCAACTGGCGGGTGGACTACAACGGCCTGTCGGGGCTAAAATTCATCCGCGACCGGTTCAGCGCGTTTACCGTTACGCACAGCTACAACTCCAATTACAGCGTGGGCAACTTCATCTCGAATCTGGATTACGGCGCAGCTTTCGTGAACCTGACCGTGCAGGGCTACCCAATGGCGTCGGCCATCAATCAACTGGGGCAGTACGTACCGGTGTTTGCCATGAGTACGATTACGATGTCGGAGCGGTTTGCGCCGATGATCGGCGTGCAATTCCAGACCAAAAGCCGGATCAGCGGGCGGCTCGAATATAACCAAAGCCGCGACATTGCTCTGAACCTCTCCAACGTGCAGGTAGCCGAGCTGAGTAACAAAGACCTGACGGCATCTATTGGCTTCACGAAGCAGAACTTCCGCATTCCGTTCCGCATTGGGGGCGTCTATAAAAAGCTGAAAAACGATTTGACTTTCTCGATGAACCTGACCCTGCGCGACACCCGCACCATTCAGCG
>JBBRUB010000145.1:0-7451 GCA_038248175.1 Cytophagales bacterium
CAGCGACGGGTTAGTCGTTACGCCATCGAGAATGCCCATTTCCTGTGCTTCGCGGATGTCGTCTAAGTTGGCTGTGTCAATGAAAAATTTCATTTTATTATTCAGTTAGTTTGTCACACTCACGAAGGAAGCATCTCCATCCGGTGACTGGTATTTGATTGTAATAACCTGCTTCCGAAGATGCTTCCTTCGTAAGCAGGACAAGGTTTTGCACAAAAATTCAGCGAACAAGGTGTGTTCCGTCTTCGATTTTACAAACGTGAAGGTAGGTATCTTTCCCCGTTTGGGCGAAATGTTGACTGGTTATCTCTTTTGTGAACGTATCTAAAGCGTCTTCGCGTACCAGATTGATGGTGCATCCGCCAAAGCCGCCCCCCATCATCCGCGCACCCAGTACGCCGGGCTGATGCCGTGCCATACTGACCAGCAAATCGAGTTCAGGGCAACTGACTTCGTACTCGTGACTAAGGCCCTCGTGCGAGGCATACATAAGCTGGCCAAATGCCGCTACATTGCCCGCATCGAGAGCCATCACGCCATCGAGAACCCGCTGATTTTCATGTACCACGTACCCGCATCGGCGGTATAGGTGCGGATTGCTTTCTTTCAGATGTTCGTCCAGTATAGCCATTGTCACGTCGCGCAGACTCTTGATTGCGGGGTAAAAAACCTGCAAATACCGAACGCCCGCTTCGCACTCGGCCCGGCGCGTGTTGTATTCCGACGTAACGAGCGAGTGTTTTACCCGTGTGTCGCAGAGAACGATACGGATGCCATCCATCTGCAACGGCGCGTAAGCGTATTCGAGCGAGCGGCAGTCGAGTTTAATAACATGCCCTGCCCGGCCCATCATACTGGCAAACATATCCATAATGCCCACTTTGGCCCCAACAAACTCGTTTTCTGCTTTCTGCGACAGCCGTAGTAGGGTCAGCCGGTCAAGTCCGAGTCCGAAGAGTTCATTAACTGCAAAGCCAACCGCATTTTCGAGTGCTGCCGACGACGACAACCCCGCACCCATTGGAATGGTACCGCCAAAAACGCAGTTCAACCCGCGCAGGGGATATCCGGCCTGTTGAAACTGCCGAAGTACACCCAACAGATAATCAGCCCAGGATTTGGTGGGTTCGATATGGTCTATTGAGCCAATAAAGCGTTTCTGGATGTCATGCGCAACGAAATGCAGTTCGTTGTCGGTACGCGGGCCGATAGCCAGATAAATGGCTTTGTCGATGGCGGCTGGTAACACAAAGCCCTCGTTGTAGTCGGTATGTTCGCCGATGAGGTTAACGCGGCCCGGCGAGCAGATAAGCAGCGGAGGGTCAGAAAGGAAGGTGCTGCGGAAGGAACGGGTAAGGGCACGAAGCAGGTCCATAGAGTGCGGGCCGGAAACAAAAAATGGCAAACCAATGTCTCACCGCTACGACCACCTACCCTTGCTTCGGTCAAGACCTGGGGGATTCAGCAGGAGCTGGTAGCACCGATTTGCCGTTGCAAAGTTAAGGAAATATTAGCCAATCAAGCAAGTTCAGGCCGTACCTTTGTTTTTAAGTAGGTCGCACAGCCGTGTAAGACCCACTCAATAACCATGACAAAAAAACTAATCACTGCCTGCTGCCTACTACTTACCATACTCGCCTGTAATTCGTCAGATAAATACGTGGAGCAGGGGAGAGGTTACCTGCGCGAGGGTAAATTTAAGGAAGCCTTGCAGGTGCTGAATCAGGCGGTTGAGGCCGATGCGGATAATATCGAAGCATTCAACTCGCGCGGGGTAGCTTATTTTGAGCTGAAAGAATACAGCAACGCGGCCCTTGACTACGAACAGGCTATCAAACTCAACCCCGACGATTACCAGCCCTACTACAACCGGGCCTTGCTGAAAGTAGCTCAGAATGACCTGCCGGGTGCCCTGAAAGATTATTCTGATGCGATCCGGCTGATTCCTGACACGAGCCGCAGCCGCCGGGCCGAAATTTTCCTGAACCGGGGCCAGTTATTTGCCCAGCAGGGGCAGGTTCAGCCCGCCCTGACCGATTTCAGCCAGGCAATTGAACTTGACCCCAAAAATTCACTCGCCCTGTATAACCGGGGCAACCTGCGGTACAGCCAAAAAGACCTGACCGGTGCCACCACCGATTTTCAGCAGGCTGTGCAGTCCGACTCAAAATTTGGTAAAGCATTTTACGGGCTGGGCCTTACCCAACTATTGCAGGAGCAGCGCGAAGCCGCCTGCCTGAGTCTTAAACAGGCCCAAATGCTCGGTTATACCGATGCCGCCAATGCCGTAGCCCAATATTGTAACTGACTATGAAAATCTCCGCCATTATCTTCGGCCTGCTCTTCGTGCTGTTTGCCGCCTTTCAGTACAATGACCCTGACCCCGAAATCTGGATTCCCATCTACGGAGCTGCGGCTGTAGCCTGCCTGATGGCCTGGGCGGGCGCGGGGCGGTGGTGGTTTTTTGTGGGTATGGCCATTCTATACACCGTAGCGGCTGTTCATCAGTGGCCACCTTCGTTTGAGGGGTTTTTCTTTGGCGAGCTGAAAATGCACAGCATGAACATCGAACAAGCCCGCGAGTCGGGGGGACTATCTATTTGTGCCGCCGTGATGGGGCTGTTTGCCTGGCTGACCCGACCAACGCCCGTCCGCTCATGAAACCCGCCTGTCTATGAAACTCATCGAATGCCCGCGCGATGCCATGCAGGGGCTGACCCATTTCGTACCGACTGACCTCAAAATCCGGTACCTGAATGCACTGTTGCGGGTAGGCTTCGACACGCTCGATTTTGGTAGTTTCGTTTCGCCGAAGGCCGTTCCGCAACTGCGCGACACTGCCGAGGTGCTGGCCGGGCTGGACTTATCGCAGACGAAAACCGAACTGTTGGCGATTGTGGCCAACCGGCGCGGTGCCGAACAGGCGGTTTCGTTTCAGCAGATCAACTACCTGGGTTTCCCGCTGTCGGTATCCGAAACGTTTCAGCAGCGCAACACCAACAAGTCCATTGCGGAGGCTTTAGTAGAAGTAACCCAGATGCAGCAGCTATGCGCGGATACGGGTAAACAACTCGTTGCGTATCTGTCGATGGGTTTCGGTAATCCCTACGGAGACCCGTACAGCCCCGACCTGGTAGCGGATTACACCGACCGACTGGTGCAACTGGGTATCGGCATTGTAGTCCCTTCAGACACGGTTGGCACCTCTACGCCCGATGCCATCGAAGACCTGTTCAGCCGATTACTGAGTCAATTTCCTGATATTGAGTTTGGGGCTCACCTGCACGCGCTGCCCGGCGAAACACCCGCCAAAGTCCGGGCCGTGCTGCGGGCGGGCGTTTTGCGTATCGACGGGGCATTGCGTGGATTTGGCGGTTGCCCCATGGCCACCGACAGCCTGACGGGCAACCTCCCCACCGAAGAAATTATCCAGACTCTCGTTCAGGAAAGCGTTGCCCTGTCCATTGACCCTGAACAGTTTCAAAAAGCAATGACGCTCTCGGCGGGGGTGTTTTAAGTAGAAAACCTGATCTGTATTTTTACGGAAACTTGGGGAACTTGCTGAAGTCGGGCTTACGCTTTTCCAGAAAGGCATCTTTCCCTTCTTTGGCTTCTTCAGACAGGTAGTACAGCAACGTAGCGTCGCCGGCAAGCTGCTGAATACCGGCCTGCCCATCCAGTTCGGCGTTGAACGATGCCTTGACCAGGCGCAGGGCAATCGGGCTTTTTTCAAGGATTTTTTGGCACCAGGCCACGGTCGCTTCTTCGAGCTGATCGAGTGGTACGACCTTGTTCACCAACCCCATATCCAGAGCCTCCTGCGCGTCGTACTGATCGCAGAGAAACCAGATTTCTCGGGCTTTTTTCTGGCCCACAACCCGCGCTAAATAACTCGCGCCAAACCCACCGTCAAACGAGCCAACTTTGGGGCCTGTCTGTCCAAAGCGGGCGTTATCGGCGGCAATGGTCAAATCGCAGACTACGTGGAGTACGTGACCGCCCCCAATGGCATAGCCCGCTACCATTGCAATAACCGGTTTCGGAATGCGCCGAATCTGCATTTGCAGGTCCAGTACGTTCAGGCGGGGTACGGTATCTTCGCCAATGTAACCGCCGTGACCCCGTACCGACTGGTCGCCCCCGGAGCAGAACGCTTCGCCACCCTCGCCGGTCAGGATCACAACGCCGACGCGCTCGTCCTGCCGGGCAATTTCCATGGCCTCCTGCATTTCTCTGACGGTCAGGGGCGTAAACGCGTTGCGCTTGTGCGGGCGGTTGATGCTGATTTTGGCAATACCTTCGTAATAGGAAAACAGAATCTCCTTGTATTCTTTAATCGGTTCCCAGGTAATCATAATGAGTGAATGAGTGAATGAGTGAATGAGTGAATTATGGATAAGCGAGATACCAGACATTCGCTCATTCACAATTCACTCATTCACTCATCAAATGAAACATCGTGGTAAAAAACGTCCCAGGTGTGGTCGGCCATCATGCGGACCGTGGCCAGACAGCGCTCGAACGGAAATTTACGGCCCCACTCGGTTGGTCCAATCATAGACAGGACGTCGGAGCCGTCTTTGCGGGTGTAGAAATAATACGTGTGGTTAATGACCGGCTCGAAGTTCATCTGCGCTCCGTAAATGCGTTCCGACACCTCTACCCGGTGCCGGATGGCCGTGGCCTGATCGGCCAGTAACTGCATCTGCTTGAACAGCTGACTGAGCTGCATGTCGGTTTGTTCGCGCATGGCCGACACGGCCCGTCCGGTGATCTTTCCTTTGTCTTCGGGGCGAATTACGGCTCCTCCCGCTGTGTGAGCGTACGCCAGTAACCCCGGCGACTCAGCAACTTTATCCGGCGAAATCGGATTGATGATTACCTTCGCTTCTTCCATAGTTAATGTTGGTAACGACCCGACGAACGGCATTGTTCAGCATCGGGAAATGCCGGGGAAATGGCATATTTACACAGTGAACGGGTGGTTGTTCACAAAAGTAACAGTCAGCAGCCGCCCAAACGAACAGATTGCCCATGAACCGATACGAGTTTTTTTTACACGCCATTACTGGCATCAGTACACTGCTGTTTTCGCGCAGTATGGCCGGTTGCTCCGACAACGCCGATCAGCCGCCCGCCCCCGGTCTTGATTTTACGCTGAATCTCACCGAACAGACTAATCAGGCGTTGTCTGCTCCCGGCGGCTACGTAGTGGCCAATGGCGTACTTGTGGCACGTACACCGGGCGGTGAGTTTGTGGCAGTGTCGGCCAAATGCACGCACGAAGGCACGCTGCTGGTGTATAAATCTGCCGAAAACCAGTTTTACTGCCCGCTCGATCTGTCGCGTTTCAGCATGACCGGCGCGGTGGTTTCCGGCCCGGCCACACAACCCTTCACGCGGTATAAAGTTACGGCACTCAACGGGGCAACGAGTCTGCGCGTAGTTGGCTAATGCTGTTCATCGACCCCAATAACCCTGATACGTGGCCAGTGGGCCGTACCCAATACGAAGCTGATGCGCTGGCGTTTTGCCGGGCGTGGCAGCGTGGGCAACCGGAGTTTGTCCTGCATACCTCCGGTTCGACGGGAACGCCCAAACCCATTACGCTCACCCGCGAACAGATGCGGGCAAGTGCCTGGCTAACGGGACAAACGCTGGGGTTGCAACCGGGCGATGCCTCGCTCGTTTGCCTGAACATTCGCTACGTAGCGGGCGTGATGATGCTGGTACGCGGGCTGGAACTGGGCTTGCCCATGACCGTTCTCGAACCTGCCAGTAACCCATTATACGGCTTTTTGCCTGACATGCAGTTTGCGTTTACCGCACTCGTACCGCTGCAACTCCAGACGATTTTAGACGAAATCGCCCTGAAAAACAGACAGGAATTCCTGCCGATGCTAAACGGTATGAAGGCTATTCTGGTGGGTGGAGCGGCCACGAGTTCCGGGTTGGAACAGGCGTTGCAGATAATCTCCGCGCCCATTTACGCCACCTACGGGATGACCGAAACGGTTTCTCACATTGCCCTCCGGCGACTCAACGGCCCTGACCGCAGTGCGTGGTTCACAGCCCTTGACGGTGTTCAGCTTGGTACCGACAAACGCGGCTGTCTGAACATTATGGCGGCTGCTTCCCGCAATAGTCTGGTTCAGACCAACGACGTAGTGGACATGCGTGATGCCCGGCAGTTTAGGATACTGGGCCGGGCCGATTTGATCATTAACAGTGGGGGCGTAAAAATCCAGCCGGAACCCATCGAGCAGATTATTCTGACCAAACTCGCCGAATCCGGCCTGTCGGTGCGGTTGTTCGTGGCTGGATTGCCCGACGAGCGGCTGGGGCAACGCCTTACAGTTATCAGTGAACAGGTGTCAGTAAATAGTGAACAATGGGCGGCTGTTCAGGACGCGGTGCGGGTACAGCTGGGGCCGTACAGCGTTCCGCGTGCGTGGCTCACTGTACCTGCCTTTGCCGAAACAGCTACCGGTAAGGTTGACCGGAACCAGACAATGGCCCGGCTGTTGTAAGTTTGTGATTTGTTAGCTGTTTACACATGTCGCTCAAAACGCTCCAGATTCGGTACCAGACTGCCCGCTCACTGCCCGCTCCCTACGCTTATTTTTATACCCTCATCCTCACGCCCTTCGTCGGTGAACTTGGCGTCGAGCTGACCCTTACTTACCCTGACCGGGAGGATATGGACGAAGAGGAACTGCTGGCGGATGGCTTCACGCCCGACGATGACCTGACCTGGGCGGGCCGGTTGCCCCAAACCTGGCGACAAACCATGCTCACCCTGGCCGATAAAGCGCGGCTGAAACCCGTTGATGAAGATCAGCTAAGCGAGGATGACGAGTTCTGGAACGTCCGCATCGAAACGCCCAACGCCCCTACCCGGCAGGGCCGCCCGCAGCATACCGACAACTGGCAGTACGTGGTGCAGGAGTTGATTCAGGCCATTTATGAACAGGCCGGGCGCGAACGGCCTTTTGAGTTGACCTACCTGCAAATCAGGAGTTCGGCAGACGCGCAGGAAACCCGGCTCACTGCTTCGTTTGCCAGCCGTACTATACAGGTCTTTACCAGGCAAAACCAGCAGGAACGTACAAGAACGCTGCCCTGGGACAACCTGCAACGGGTTATGAGCGCGGTTTATGCTCCCGATTACGACCCCGAAGAAGCAGAGGCTAAACGTCCAAAACAACCCGGCCATTGGCTCAGCCTGGGCACACATGAGTGGTATGACATCAAAAGTTTCTCCGATGTTATTTCGGTTTTACAGACTCTTTAATTTCGCCAAACCTCTGCCGATACCATACCCCACACCGCGAATCCCTGCCGTTGCCGGGTTAGCCCAACGTTGCTGAGCGTCTGTTGCCAGTTGGCTAACTGGCGGGCTTCAATGTCGGCAGTAAGTCGAAAGAAGCGGATCATGCTCCAGAGCAGAG
>JBBRUB010000146.1:0-7434 GCA_038248175.1 Cytophagales bacterium
TACAGTCTTCGGTCTGAACACGGTTGCGGCAAAAGTGAAAGCCGTAGGTGTACAACGCCGGCGAAAATTTTTGGTACAGGAACGCAAACGCATCCCGATCACCCCGCCGAAATGTGTTCCAGAGTTCTGTGTCGGACAAGGATACAAATTGATTCATGCTGCGAGCCGAAAACCCGGCTGATCGGGGAAATAGCTAACAAAGTTAAGTTTTTCTTAATATAATGCTATTTCAAACTTCAAAAAGTGGACTCTCCGGCAGGATCAGCGGGCGGGCAAACCAACACAGGCAACAGCGATGATCGCGCCAACACGTTTTAAATCACTGCCCGGCTAACGTACCGGCAGCGTTATCGGATCAAGCAACACCTGGTAGTGTCCGCCGGTTTGCCCGGCATCGGCAAAGGGAACCAGTCGAAGTGTACCGTCTTTCTGGCCGGATTTGGCCCTGAGAAGATAAAACTGATTTCCCACCCAGCCCACCGGCAGTTTAGCAACGGTGTCGAGCCGGTCGGCGGTGGCCAGTACCTGTAGGCCACGCTCCACGACCACACCCGGCAACGACTGGTCAGGGCGGGGTATGACCCGAAACGGCATGGACAGGGTCAATTGAATCCGATCACCTGGTTTCCAGACGCGGCTTAGCCGAAGAAGCTGCCTTGGCTTACCGAGGATGGTTTCACCCCCAATGGCAGCCCGAAACGACGCAGACCAGGCGGGTACCCGCAACAACAACGGCACAGGCTGACGGCCCGAAGCCGACACACTGTCAATGGTGAGGGTAATGGTGCTGTCGGCGGGATAATTGGTGGTGATCCGGACTAGTTAGCGGGCCACAATCAGCAGTGTTAATCCCAGCACGTAGCAGGCCAGCATCAGGTTGAGCAGCGTACCCACGCCCTTTGGCGCGTTGCGGAACTCCCGCCAGATGTAGATGCCCCAGAGTGCGGCCACCACAGTGGCCCCCTGCCCCAGCCCGTAGCTGATGGCGGGACCGGCTTTATCGGAAGCCAGGATACTGAACAACATTCCCACGCACCACACCATGCCGCCCAGTACGCCCGTCAGGTGGTTGCGCGCGCTGCCCCGGAAATAATCAGCGTAGCGGACGGGCGTACCCACAAACGGGCGGAACATCAGCAGGGTATTGAAGACGACGTTGCTGGCCAGAATACCGACCGAGAAAACCACCACCGCCGTGTAGGGGCTGATTTTGCCCGGTTGGGGCCGCTCAAAATCCGGGAACATCGACTGCGCCACGTAGCCATAGAACAACCCCATCAAACACCCCGCCACCACCGACAACAGCAGCCCTTTGGTAGAGGCTGACGTTTTGCCGGAAGCCGTTTGGCGGTAGGCCGTGGCGTTGAGTCCAATGGCCACCACAATCAGGGCCATGCCGCCGAAGAGCAGCCCCGCGCTGCCCACCGGCGCGTTGAGGTAATTGACTACGACACCAATCACCAACGCCAGACCAATGCCCACCGGAAAGGCCACCGACATGCCCGCGATAGAAATGGCCGCCACGAGCAGAATATTGGCCGCGTTGAACAGGACTCCGCCCCACAAAGCTGAGCCGAGGTTGGCCCCATCCGCCTGGGCTACGTCGGCCAGAAACGGGCGACCACCCTCGCCAATGCTACCCAGCGTAAAGGCCGACAGCAGGGTCAGCAACACGATGCCCAGCACATAATCCCAGTAAAACAACTCGAATCGCCAGCTACCGGCGGCCAGTTTCTGGGTGTTGGCCCAGGACCCCCAGCAGAGCATCGTGACGAGGCAGAACAGCACGGCGATGCCGTAGGTCTGAATAATGAACATAATGGGTTGAGTGTTAGTAGCGTGCCAGGATGGGTTTGGTATCAAAAACGAACAGGTTCCGAAGCCGCACGGTAGCGTCTTTATCCGGGTTGAGCAGCTTCAGTCGCACCGTATGCTTACCCGGCGCGAGTTGATACTTCCATGTCAGATCGTAACGACGGCGGGTGAAACTGGCCGGTAAACGGGCGGTCTCCAGCTTTTGCCCATCCACATAAACGGCCACTTGTGCCACATAATCGCTTTCGTATTCGTACTGACTTTTCTGGATTTTTGGCTTGGCATCGCCACTGATAATGAAACCGATACCCTCAAACGTGGCCGTGTACTCGTCGGTCAGGTCCTGGTTCACGGCCCGCTTTTCGGTCGGAAAATGGCCGGTGAAGTTCTGCTCCAGACGCACGGCTTTGGGCGTTTGTACGGCAATGGTCACGCTTTTGTCGGTTACTTTCCCGCCGTTTTTCTCAATCACCTGAAGCGCGTGTTTCATGCCAATGCCGTACACGTCGTTGAGCGACATGGTGGTGTACTTGAAATCAATATCTTCGGCTTCTTTAAGTCCCTGCTTCCAGTAGATTGGCATTTTGTCGTAGCCCAGCATGGTGCCCAGAATCCCGCCCGCCGACGAGGGGTTACAATCGGAGTCCTGCCCGGCGCGGGTGCTGATCTGCATGGTTTTGGTATAGTCGCCCTGCCCGTAGAGCAGCCCCAGCACAATGTAGGCCGAGTTTATCTTCGCGTCGATGTTAAACGGACTGAACACGCCATCAGGGCAACCCACCTCGTCGCTCCACTTGCGCTGCACTTCGAGCCAGGTCCGCTTCCAGTCATCAGGATATTGGTCGTGCCACTTGATTACGTCGGCAATGCACTGGTAAAATGTACTCTGTTGGGGAACGGTCTTGAGGGCTTCGCGCACGATGTAGTTCATATCGTCGCTCACAAACGCCAGCGAATACATCGCTCCTACATAGACCCCGCCGTACCAGCCATCGCCGGAATTCATAATATGCCCGATGGGGTCGCCGATCTGCACCGCCGTGTTGGGCATTCCGGGAGACATTAGCCCCGAAAAATCGGCTTCGATCTGAAAATCAATATCATCGGCATGCGGATTATTAAGCCAGTGACCCGATTCCGGTGCCTTCATATCGTTCAGAACGTTGTTGCGCCCCACCTGATTGGCGTGCCAGAGCATGTAGTCGGCGTTGGCAAAAGCATTGGCATGTTCACTGACAGGCGCATCGAGTCCTTTTCTATCGAACACATCAACAAACGTCAGGTCCATATACAGGTCGTCGTACAGGCCGGGATTATTGAGCATGGTTTGCTTGATGTAGCCGTCGTACCAGGGAATGGGCTGGTAGTCATTGATCATCGTACCGTTGAACTTGAATTCAGTTGGGCCGCCAAAGGTGACACCGATGACCTGCCCGGCCCAGCCACCCTTTATTTTGTCCTGAAGCGTGGCTTTCGACAGCGTTACCGATGCCGGTAACGGGCCGGTAGCCGGAGCGTCAGTAGCCGGTTGGAGTTTGGGAGATACCTCGAAGGCAGTCAGGGCCAGCAGCCCGGCCAGTAGGGATAACTTTTTCACGGGTCTCATACAGTATCGAATCTATTAGTTTGATAATCAAACGGTTAAAAGTAGTAGCGCATCGACTTCATGGCGATGGGGCATGGACGCCTGCGCCCCCATTCGCGTGACGGAGATCGACGCAGCTTTGCAGGCGAAGTCCACGGCATCGGGCAGGGGGCGGTTTTCGGCTAAGGCAACGGCCAGGGCCCCGTTGAAACAATCGCCCGCAGCCGTGGTATCCATCGCCGTCACGGGCGGAGCCGGAATGAGCATCGCCCCCATCGCCGTGGACAGGTACGCGCCTTTGGACCCCAGCGTAATCACCACGTTCGGCACCCCGGCCTGGTGCAGCCAGCGGGCGGCCTGCCCGGCGGTGGCCTCGTCCGTGACGCGCACGCCGGTGAGTAGTTCAGCCTCCGATTCGTTGGGCGTGATCGTGTGCAGGCAGGGCAGCACCGCGGGGTCTATCGGCTGGGCCGGGGCCGGGTTCAGCACCACGCGCAGGCCCCGCGCATGGCTCTGCCGGATGGCGTATTCAACCGTCGGTAGGGGGGTTTCCAATTGCAGCAGCACCACAGCCGTGTCCGGTTCGGCGGCCAAGGCCGAAGCCACCTGCGGTTGCCCCAGCCGGGCATTGGCCCCTGACGCGACCATGATGCAGTTTTCGCCCCGGCTATCGACCCCAATCAGGGCCACGCCGGAGGGTTCGTCGCTATCTGTCGAGACAAAATCGGTGCGGATGCCCTCGCGCTCGAATTGCTGGAGGGCCTGCCGCCCAAATACATCATTGCCCACATTGGCCACAAACGTCACGGGCCGGTTTTCGCCGGGTGCCGACAAGCGGGCAGCCGCCACGGCCTGGTTGGCCCCTTTGCCGCCGGGGTTCATCAGAAACTGGCCGCCGATCACGGTTTCACCGGGGGCGGGCAGCTTGTCGGCTTTGATCACCATATCGGTGTTAGAGGAGCCAATCACGCAAACAAGAGCAGGCATATAATTGAGATAAAAGATAAACAAATCTATGAATTACTTGCATGGAACAAGGCCTTGTTTTGCGTCGGGCAGCTATTTCTATGCGTGGGTATTTGGGGAGAATGGTAGCGTTGATAGGTATTTCATGCGTTTTATGGCTTTTTTTACCATTCACAAACAGCTATTCCCAAATGATAATCGACGTACTACATCCGCTGGCCCATTCGCTGACCAAAGCCGAAAAACGGTATTGCCGGCTAATGGCCCAAAAGCACCTCTACCGGGTACTGATGCAAAGTCTGCGGCAGTTTGAGGGCGGCAAATGGATCGACGTTCAGATCGGGCAGTTGCTGCACGACAGCCAGATTCTCTACGAACGGGGCCTGACGCAGCCGAGTCAGGAGCAACTTGACAGGGCCCGCCAACAACGGCCTGCGCCAGCAAGTTGAGCCAGGCATTACGGTCGTCAAGTTGCGAATCAAGCCGCTGCACAAACGTTTTCTGCCCCGCCGACAGCATATCTTTTTTCAGCGCACCGAAGCGAGCCTGTAGCTGCGCTTTGTACGTTTCAAACGGCACCTCGTGGCCTACGTACTCGGTCAGCGGAAACGTCTCGAAGCGATTCAGCAGTCCGTCGTAGGCCGTGCGAGGAATCAACAGTACTGCCAACGCCAGTTTATGGCTTCTTCCGAGACGTAATCAGGAAGGGTTACGAGGGGTGGTAATTCGGCGTAACTGGTGCTTTGCTTTAGTAAGTCTGAATAAAATACGTTTCCCGCTGCATCAAGCCGGATATGCCGTTTATCGAAAAGCGTGTGAATATCTTCGCGAAGACATAATCCATTCCCGACGGTATCGGCTCCCTTGTATTCTATGGGGATAATGTGGGCCGCTTCGAGGACGAACGGAAGGCGTTCGCCAGTTAGCAAACAGGTTGACTGACTTTGGCGGATAACATCCCGCCGAAATGCTGGCTGTCCCGGTCGTTCGGTGCGGTACGTCTGGGTTCGTCTGCGGTCGGTAGCCAGCATAACCGGATTTTGCCGGATGGCCCGAACCAGCGCACTGCCCGATGTAGTGTCGGGTTCGTACTGCAATAACTCACGAAGTTCATCAAATCGGAACGGGTCAAGTATATAGCGGTCGGTGCCATTGTTGCGTCCGTCTTCAAGTCGGCAAAATCCGTAGTTCTGGAAAAAAAGTAGAAACTCCCGTACCATTCGGTGGTCATTGGCACCGGGTGCGCAGTCAGGAAGCGCAGAAGCCGCTAATGTGCCGTTACGATAACCAATAATGGCCTCCAGGTACTCCGTTGGTTTACCGTTATCGCCCGCCAGCGGAATAATCAGGAGCCGCAGTTCGTCGGCGGTGAGATAGGCCTGTTCGCTGCCAGCCTGATTGTACAGGCTGAGCAACAAAGCCGAAATGAGCCGGAGTGGTTTGATGGAAAGGCCAGCCTGACGCCAGGTTTCGAGCGTATCGGTGCTCTCGATATGCGGGTTGGGCAGCGTGAATTCGTTGATGGTGGTTAGCGCAAACTCGTCTTTCGTCAGCTAAGGCTAACCCGGTGGCAGTAAGTTCAATTTTTCTCGAAATACTTCACAAAGCGCATCAGAATAAAGTGACTACTCTTTCCCTGATTTTTCTTCCAGGAATATCGTGTATGCTTTTTTGATTCGGTAATCAATCATTTTTCTTGTCATCCAGCCCATTGGTTCCCGTCCAGACACTTCATCCAAAATATCTCTAATTATTTCTATATCAGACATATCACATTTGGTTAAAACGTGAATACGAGCGTCGTATGCGTTGAAATACTTATCCCTGTTATAGACAGGTTCACGTACATTTCTCCAATCAAGAGTTTCAGCTTTCATAAGGATTCGAACCATGATTTGTCCAACGATACGCTTTCAATTAACTCAGTATTTACACCAAGCGACAGTGATTTCAGTTTCTCGATTAACTTTTCACCATCTACCAAATCGATAGCTGGTGCACCTTCACGAACCGCTTCTTTAATCGCTTCGCGTGTGAAGTAGCCAGTTGTGATTAGCAAACCCTTGTCTGCCCGTCCAACCATTGCCCCGCGAAAATCCCGAACCTGAGCAGAGGACACCGAACCTTTGTAACGCTTTGCCTGGAACACTACGTAGAAACTTAGCATACCGTTGATCTTGGCGATGCCTTTTCCATCGATTCCGCCATCGTTTGTTCTGCCCGTTACTTCAACCTGCACAAAACCCGTTTCTCTGAGAATACGCTGTATCAGCCGTTCAAAGGCACTTGGAGAAATAACCTCGGTAAGAATTGTATTCAGTTCTGCCCGCCAATCATCGTTTGGTATGGCCTGTACCTGGGTTGAAATACTACTTATGGTCAAAGGGCTGGCATTAGGGTCCACAGTCTTTACTATAGACCATACGCCACGTTGCGAGTTGTTGATATAGCCAAGCCCTTTTAGTTGGGTTCGTCCCCAAGCCAACTCATATTCCAGTTCGGTTCGACCATCAGCTACTCCACGCTTAGAGACCCTCGGCTCGTTTGCCAAAGCATCCGGTATAGCCATATTAGCAATGACTTTTTCTCGAATTTCTTCAACGGACCCAGATCCACCCAAATCCGATAAGGCTTTGAGAAGAGCATCAAGAAATTTCTGTCTATGCGGCAGTGAAGTCATGCTATTTGCTTTTCGCGAACAGACATTCGCCGGTGGTTACGCGGGTGGTGCGTGGCTACGTTGCCCCCGGTATCTTTGGCTAAGATGGTGGGCGATGGTTTGTTAGGGTCAGTACGTCGGTGGCCGGTAAAATTACGGTCGGTTACTTTGTAGCGCGAGTAGATATGATTGAGCAGGTCATGCGGTTCTTCTGGGTCAGGAATTTCGGCCAACGCTTCGCCAATCGTGACCCAGGGTCTATGAATCAGGTCGCCGTGCTGGGTATGGGTCGGATTTGGAAAAGGGAAACTACCCGTAAACTGGTATGGTCGTGCTGAATCGGACAGTGTTCTTGCGTAACTTCGATTATCATGGCAAGTCCCAACAAATCAACCACTCCCCATCGCAA
>JBBRUB010000147.1:0-7429 GCA_038248175.1 Cytophagales bacterium
CCAGCAGCTTGCCGATGTTGCGGTCCAGTGAGTTGGCCGTGGACAGGTAGTCGCGCATGTACCGCTGGTATTTCCACTCCACCAGAGCTTTACCGCTCAGCTTTTTCTCGTCGAACTCCCGGCTGACCTTTTTCTCGTAATAGTCATACAAAGCCGCTTTCTGTTCGGGCGAGAGCCGCTTCATGGCGTCGTAGTTCAGGTGTACTTTCAGGTCCTCTTTCAGCCGCATCGTTTTGTCGATGGTCATGTCCTGATTCTGCCCGGCCACTCGCCCCTTGTAGTCGTCGTAAAAGGTGGGCGGCAGCGGAAACGTTACGTCGTCGTAGGCTCCTAAATCCTCAATGGCCGGTTCCCACTCGCGGTGTGTGGCTTTGTGGCCCACTACCATCATAAACGGTTTAGATGGGTCGCGTTGCGCCAGCCAGTCGGTTGAGAGCTGCGTAACCACATCGGAGACGTAGCCCGGATGGCGGGTGGTTTTATTCTGCGAGTCGATAAAATCGGGGTTGTAATAGGCACCCTGACCGGGCAGTACGTTCAGGTAGTCGAAACCGTTGGGCAGTGCGCCGAGGTGCATTTTTCCAATCCAGGCCGTCTGGTAACCGTTTTTCTGGAGATTTTCGGTAAAGACCGGCTGGTTGACGTCAAAAATAACCCCGCCATTGTTGGTTTTGAAGCCGTTCTGATGGCTGTACTTACCCGTCAGCAACGTAGCGCGGCTCGGTCCGCAAATGGAGTTGGCCACGACGTTATTATACAGAATAGCCCCTTCCCGCGCCAGCCTGTCGATGTTGGGCGTTTTGGACAACCGGTTTCCGTAGGCGCCAATAGCCTGCTGGGTGTGGTCGTCAGAGATGATGAAAATGATATTAGGTCGCGTCGGTGCCGCCTGCGTCGGGGGCTTTGGTGTCAGGCCCGCCGAGAACAGGAGCAACGCACCTGTACCGAGTAGAGTTAGGGAGACCGGAAGGATTTTTTTGCGCATGGTTGTGAGGGGGTTCAGGGGATAGTTCGTTATTGGTAGCCCGCACCGGTGCACCGGTGCGTCTCCCGGTCCGGGCTACCAATAACGAACGGCAAAAATTCTGATTTCTACTTCTTAGCCGATGCTTCTTTCGGCATCTGGTACGGAAACGTGTTGTTGATGGGGGCGCCGAATCAGATACTGAGCAACTTGTGAAACAGGGAAGAAAATGTGAGATAATAGAACCGTTTTGAGCGGCTCCGCTAAAAAATGCGAACAAACTGCAACTCGAACGGCTTACTTTTGAAACCTCATACGCATCATTCTATGCCGTTTCAAATTACGAAAAGCGACTTCGGCCCTGTCCGTACTGACGCTACCGAACCCCTTACCGAGTATCTGCTCGAATATACCGAAACCGGCGAATTCATCACCGTCCTGCCGGGCTATGGTGGCGTGCTGCGCCGGTTGGTGCTTCGTAAAGGTCATGACCTTTTTGCGCTGCTCAAAACACCCGATTCACCACAGGCACTACTCGCCGACGAAACCTACGCCTGTGCATTACTGGTCCCATTTCCCAGCCGTATCCGGCACGGTATCTATACGTTCGATGGCGAAGCGTACGCCCTGCATATGAACGAAGCCAACCGCGACAATGCGATACACGGATTTGTACATGGCAAACGATTTACCGTTATCGACGAGACCGTAACCGACCATTCCGCCCGAATTATTATCCAGTACATGTATCCCGGCGATGCCCCCGGTTACCCCTTTCCGTTCGGACTAACGGTGAGTTATGAGTTGGTGCAGGGTAACCTGTTAATAGATACTAATTCTGAAAACGATCGGATGTGTGCCTTACGGATCAATTACGAATTGCTCAATAGTGGCAAAACTGCCTGCCCGGCAGCTTTTGGCTGGCATCCTTATTTCTCGCTGACCGACGAGCCTATCGACGAGATGAATTTATCATTACCAGCCCGCACTCGTATTCTGCTGAATGACAATATGCTGCCCGACGGCCTGTCCGTTCCCGAAAAAGCCGATACCCGCTCCCTACATGAACAGGAGTTAGACACGCCGTTTGTGCTTGAGCAACCCACTGGCATTGGTAATTCATACGCTGAAACCGTACTTACTTCCCAGACCACGGGTGTCCGGCTCATCGTGGGTCAGCAAACCGGCCCCGGCAAGCTGAATTATTTAGTTTGCTACACGCCATCCAAACGTGATAGCATCGCCATTGAGCCTCTGACAGCCAATGTCGATGCCTTTAACAACGGCGAAGGCCTTACCATTCTCCAACCCGGCGAGACCCTCTCTGGCTCGATGTGGGTCCGGCTGGATTGATTCGTTTTTTATTTTCTGTCATGCTGACAAAAGAAAAGGTCGCCCCTTACGGGAACGACCTCTTCTAATGATTGGCGCAAAATTCGATCAGTTCAGGAATTCCAGACGCATTTCGTTGAGCTGGCTGCGGAGCGAACCGTCGATCTGGCGATCGCCGATGCGCAGGATGTAGCCGCCAATGAGTTTGGGGTCTATTTTCTCTTCCAGTTCAATCGTGCTGTTGCCAGTTGTCTGCGAAACCATGCTTTTGAACTTCTGCCGCAGGGTATCGCTCAGGGGCATCGTTGTGATGACCGTAGCGTGCGAGATACCCTTCATTTTGTCGTACTGCGCAATGTATTCATCGGCAATGGCGTCAACAATGGGTTCGCGGTTTTTACGGGCAATGATGCTCAGAAACGACATCGTGACGGGGTTCAGCCGGGAGCCAAAAACCTGCTTGACAATAGCGTTTTTCTTCTCGGCCCGAACAATGGGATTTTTCAACACCACATTCAGCTGCCTGTTGTCAGCAAGCGTCTTTTGCAGAAACTTCATGTCGGCATAGAGCGCGTCGGTCAGTCCCTGTTCTTTGGCCAAATCGAGCAACGATTTGGCGTATCGGGTAGCTACGGTACCAATGGCCATGTTACTTAATTAAGTCTTGAGTTGGATACCAAATCACTCACCAGATTCTCCTGCGCGGTTTTATCGCTCAATTCTTTGCGGAGTACTTTCTCGGCAATATCCAGAGAGAGAGTAACAATTTCCTTTTTCATCTCGGCCACCAGCGCCTGCCGCTCGTTCTGCATAGCTTCGCGGGCCTGCTCCAGCATCCGGCGTCCTTCGGCTTCGGCTTTATCGCGGCTGTCGGCCACCATTTTGTCGGCAATTTCTTTGGCACCGCGCAATATAACCTCGCGTTCTGAGCGGGCCTGAGCCAGCAGCTTTTCGTTGTCGGCTTTAAGGGCCGTCATTTCGAGCCGGGTTTTCTCGGCCAGATCGAGGGCCGACTGAATGTTGTTTTCCCGCTCGTTCAGGCTATCGGTAATGGGCTTCCACGCAAACGTGCGCAGGATCAGAAACAGGCCGAGAAAAACGATCGCCTGCCAGAACAGCAGACCAAGATCAGGAGTAAGAAGGTCCATTTAGTGTAAAATGAAAACGGTATAATGTATGACTTAGCGATAATTCGATTAGAAAGACTGCATTTGTCCACCGGCAATCCCGATATGGGCAAATGCAGTCTAAGAAAGGGACGGACAGTGATGCCGGTGCCTACTGCAACCAGCCTGCCCAAACGCGTGTGTCCTGATTGGGGCAATTAAGCCAGTGCAACCAGCAAACAGATAACGGCTGCGAACAGAGCCACGGCCTCAATCAGGGCGGCAATGATCAGCATGGCGGTCTGGATACGACCAGCAGCTTCGGGCTGACGGGCAATGCCCTCCATGGCCGAACCACCAATACGACCAATACCCAAACCGGCGCCAATAGCGGCCAGACCGGCACCGATAGCAGCACCCATAACGGCTACGCTACCCGTGGCCTCCAACAGCAAAGCAAATAACATGGTAAGCATGAAACAGAAATTAAACGTGAACTAAACAAAAAAAGCAATTGATAAAATCAGTGGGCGTCGGCGGGTTCGTAGCCAATGCCGTGGTCGGCTTCGTGGTGTTCTTCTACGGCACTGCCAATGTACATCGCCGTAAGCAGGGTGAAAATGAACGCCTGAATGAAGGCAACCAGTACCTCAATCAAATTAAGGAATATCGTAAATACCATGACCACCGGGCTGATGGCAACGCTGGTAGTCATACCGCCGAGACTATTAGCTATAAAAATCAGGCTCAGCAGACTAAGAACAATGATGTGCCCCGCGGTCATGTTGGCAAAAAGACGGATCATCAGCGAGAGCGGCTTCATAAACACACCTACAATCTCGACCGGCACCATAATGGGCAGCAACGCAACCGGAACGCCCGACGGTTTGAAGATGTGCATCCAATAGTGTTTGTTGCCACTGAACGTAACGATGATGAACGTAATAACGGCCAGCACCAGCGTTACGGCAATGTTTCCCGTTACGTTGGCCCCGCCGGGCAAGAGACCCAGCAGGTTGTTGATAAGAATAAAGAAGAACAGCGTCAGCAGATAGGGCAGAAACTTGCCATACTTGGGACCGATACTCGGCTTGGCCACTTCGTCACGCACGAACAGGATAATTGGCTCCAGAAACGAAGCAATACCTTTTGGTGCTTTGCCCCTGTTGCTTGCATACGACCGGCTAATGGCCGGAAACAGCAACAGCATGATCACCGCGCTCAGTAGCAGCGACGCGACGTTCTTGGTAATGGAAAAGTTATAGAATTTAGCGTCGTTCAGTTCCGCGCCAGCCGCATCGGCCCGGTGAATTTTACCATGATCGAGTTTATACCCGTTATAGACCGCGCCGTGCGCCAGCCGCGACGACGAGAAGACTTCCAGACCCTGATCGGCAGAGTACAGGATAACGGGCAGGGGCAGCGTAACGCCGTGGGTAAACTCCCAGCCGTGGTCGTCTTTGATGTGGTGCATAATCATGTCACCCACCTTAAATTTACCTTTCTCGACGGGTGCTTCACCTTCGTGCTGTGCGGTGGCTTCGCCCGCGTTGTCGTGCTCCTGAGCCTGGGAAAACGCTATTGGACTGATAACAAGCGCAATAGCTAAAACTAATCTATTAAGAATCGAACGCATCATTAGATGGTACTACCTGTTTTTTGAATTTGGCCGCAATTTACGAGTAAAGCCCCATATCTCAAAGCCAAGATAGACTATATAAAGAACCAGAAAGTCCAAAATAAAGGTCCGCCGGTTTTCGATGCCCTGCCACAGGAAAAAGCCAATAAACAAAAGTGACAGGATAAAGCGGGCTACCGTAGCAGCCATGTACATGGGAATGAATCGGTCGGGATTGTCCTGTAAACCAGTACCTACCAGCCGGTGGGTCAGGAATGAAACGCTCAGGTAAAACACCAGCAACGTTTTCCAGGCCGGGTGTAGCCACGGTATGGCGGCATAGCGTTCAGCTAAAAAAAATACAATTGCCAGAAAAAGCGTGAGGAGAAAAATTCGGAGCATTTAGTTGGGATAAAGAGCAGGTAGCTACTTAATTCGATATACCTGCAAAGTTATTCAATGCGCCCTAAACTGCTTCCTCACTTCGACGTCAGACTGCGGATGAACAGGTACAGCGACGCACCAATGGCGGTTAGCGACAGGATAATGGTCCAGATGGGCTGTTTGTTCTGCTGATAGTCGTCGAGTTTCATACCCGCAAAAACACCCAGCCCGATGGTACCCAGCATCTGGAATGCAATACCGCTGTACTCGGCAAACGACTTCGTTTTATCAGTCGCGTTGCGGAGCGGATCGGTTTGGTCTGGTTTTTGGGATGGTTCTTCGGCTGAGGAGTCGGGTTGCGTAGCCATCGGTTCGGGTGGTCTAGTCGTTATGCCTGTCAAACGTAAGTTGCAGGCGTTCGTTACAGACATTCGTCGTAAACATTCGTTACAAACTTCGTTAATTTGACGAAGCGCTTCATACGGCACTACCCGCTTCCGGCGTTTTTACTGGTACCCCATGACACGTTGCCCCCGAATGTTTCACTATTTCCTCTACCGTTCGTTGCCCATGTTTACGGTCGCGCTGCTGCTGACCGGCGTTGTGTCGTGTTCGCAATACAGTACAAAACCCGTTAGCAAGGGCTACCACAACCTCACGGCCCATTACAATGCCTATGTTATTGCCCGCGATCAGGTTGACGGGGCCGAGCAGATTCTTTTTGTAAACCGAAAAGAAAATTATAACCAGCTGCTGCCTATTCTGCTGCCCGTTGATTCCAACGCCATTGGCCCTGTGAAGCCGCAACTGGACGATGCCATCAAGAAAGCGTCCATTATTCCCGAACGGCACCAGAACAGCAAATGGCTCGATAATGCCTACAACCTCATTGGCCGGGCGCGGCTGCTGGAGCAGGATTTGCCCGAAGCCATCGAGACGTTCAAGTACGTAAATACGCGCGGCACCGACGAGAACGACAAGCACACGGCACTGGTGGGACTGATGCGGGCCTACATTGAAACCGACGATGCTACCAATGCGCTGAACGTGGCCGAGTACATGCGC
The DNA here is from genome assembly GCA_038248175.1 of Cytophagales bacterium. Classification (GTDB taxonomy): domain Bacteria; phylum Bacteroidota; class Bacteroidia; order Cytophagales; family Spirosomataceae; genus Spirosoma. The sequence goes on from JBBRUB010000147.1 coordinate 6,470, forward strand.
ACCCAGCCGCTCAACAAAAAAAATACCCGCGACTATTACCTCACCAAAGCCTACCTGCACGAGCGGACGGGCGAATATGCCGTGGCCGTCGGGCTGCTGGAAGCTACGTTTCCGCTGCTTAAAAAGAACGAGACCACCGCCCGGCTGCACCTCATTGCCGGGCAGCTTTATGACCTGATTGGCCAGCCCGCCAAAGCCGTTGATCACTATAAAGATGTACTCGGCTCGCGGCCCAGCTACGATCAGACGTTCTACGCTAACCTCTACGCTATTCAGAGCAACGGCCTGACCGGCGACCAAAAAAAGGCGGCCCGCTCGATGGAAAATTTCGAGAGTCTGCTCAGCGACCGCAAAAACGCCGACCTGAAAGACAAGATTTATTTTACGATGGGCCTGCTCGAAGCCCGTAGCAACCGAATCGACAGAGCTCTCAGCTATTACGCCCGGTCCATCCAGGAAGCAGGATCGAATACGACGCAGATACCATATACGTATATGGAGATGGGGCGACTGTATTTCGAGAAGAAAGAAAACTACACCAAAGCCCAGGTTTATTACGACAGTGCGCTGGCCCTGCTGCCGAAGCAGTCGCCGGAATACGCGGGGTTGGCCACACGCAAAAAGAATCTCGACGACTTTGTGCAGTATTCAACCACCCTCCGCACCGAAGACAGCCTGCTGACGCTGGTGAAGATGGACCGCCCCACCCTTGAAAAGAAACTCGACAAAATTTTGGCCGAGCGTGACAAAGCCGATCAGGAACGGGCCGCTATTGCCCAGCAAATTATTGACCGAGCCACGGGCGGCAGTGGAGGGTCTATGCCCGGCGCCACAAACTCCAATCTGGCTCCGGCGCAGCGGTGGGTGCTGTACAACCCGGTCACGCTGAGTCAGGGGCGGCAGGAATTTGCGTCGCTCTGGGGTAACCGCCTACTGGCCGACGACTGGCGACGCAGTACC
>JBBRUB010000148.1:0-7428 GCA_038248175.1 Cytophagales bacterium
CGCGCGGCTGGCGGTATTGCGCCGGTCATTGCCACCCCCACCTACCGACGCTCCGTTGTCGTTGTCGTTGTCGTTCTCACCGGCATTATCCGGGTTACCACCAGACTGGTTGTTTTGCTGGTCGCTATAGGTGTCGTCGGCGGGTTTTTCGCCTTTTTTAGGCTTATTATCTTTCTTTTTAAAGATGTTGCCGATGCCCTGTTCAACTTTATCGAGTCCCCGGTCAATACCCTGATTGACGCGGTTGTTGGCACGGTTTTCTACGCTGCGTTCGGCCACTTTGCCGGGGTCATAAATACGAACCTGCGCCAGCGACAACGTGGCGGTCAGGCAGAGCAATCCGGTTACGGATAATGTGCGGTGTGTCATAGCAGTAGGCATCAGAATGAAAATTACATTTCCTCAAACGTATATATATTAACATAAAGCCATTGCTGTCAATTGATTAAGCGGGCGTTTCGGTTTATCGAACGGCGGTTTGAGTCAATACGACCGGTAAATAGATGGCGGATGGGGCCTGATGCGCCCGTGCGTTCAAATGCCGCTTTGGCTAACTCAAACCCGGTTTAGATTAACTGGCCTTGGCAGTCAGGCCGGTACGTTGTAGCTTGTCCCTAAAAAGAACCGGATGAGAACAGTGCTGCTGATAATAGGTGTTTTGGGACTGCTGCTGGCGGTGGGCATTCGTGCGTCTGCCAGCGTGACTCCTGATACCCTGCGTGTTGGCCAGTTGCAGCATTCGGTTTCGCTTATCAACCACGTTGTCTTGCACATAACCAGCCGGGCCGCTACCCGCGCCGATGTGCAAACGCTACCCGTCAAACCGCTCCGGCCCAACCTGATTACCGACGCCCGGTATGCCTACTGGCTCCATTTTTTTCTCAGAAACGATACTGATACCGCGCAGACACTCTACCTGTCAGGGGACGAGAATCAGCTCGTTACGCTGTACAAAACCATACGCGGCCAAACCGATTCGATCCGGTTTGGGGCCCGCGTTCCTACCCACGACTGGCCCGCACACGAAAATGAGAAGTATGCTCCCGTCACGCTCGATAGCGGACAAACGGCGAGTATCCTGATTCGGGTGGCCAATGCGCAGGGGCTGTTGCCGACTATAACGCAGTCTCCCCTGCCGCGCCCGTTGCTGGGGCTTGAACTCATGAACGGCACCACCCGCACGGCGAGGCTGCTGAAAGCATGGCAGGACAACGCGGCTGGACTGCAAAACCGCTCGTGGGTGGAAGGTGCACTGATTTTTTTCCTTTTCTTCGTCCTGTTCATTTTTGCCCGTTATCCCCGCTGGCTCTACGGATATTACACCCTCTACGTGCTGGCGGGCTGCACCTACGCGCTGCTCAAAACCCGTTCCTACACGCCCATGGGTCACTGGCTGGGCCAAATTCCATGGGCGCAGGCGCACCTGCTCGACCCCGTTATCTGGGCGGGCTGGGGAGCGTATCTGTTCTTTCTGATTGAACTGCTGATGCTCAATAAAAGCCACCCGCTGGCTGCCCGGCGCATCCGGTGGTTTGCCCGAATGGCGGTAGCGTACAGTGTTGTTTTTGCCACACTGATGCTGCTGACCAACGATGGTGGCGTCCTGCAAATTGGTTTCTGGCTCAGCCGAAGCGTGTTCGTTACGGCACACGTCGTAATTCTGGTCTGGACGGTATGGGCCGTACCGTCACCCCTGACGCGCTACGTGCTGCTGGGCAACGTACTGCTCACAACGGTGGGCGTAGTAGCCTCGCTGATGCAGGGAGAGGTACTCACCGACGACTATTTCCTGATTGCCGAACTGCATAACCTGATGATGTTATCGTTTGGCATTTTGCTCGAAATCGTGGTATTTGCGCTGGCGCTGGCGTACCGCATCCGGCTCATCGACGCCGAGCGGGTGACCAGCCAACAGGCGTATATCGACGAACTCGAACAGCGCACGACCTACGAAAAACGCATTGCCGAAGTCGAGATGCTGGCCCTGCGCAGTCAGATGAACCCGCATTTTCTGTACAACAGCCTCAATACCATCTAGTATTTTGTGCTGAAGGGCGACGAAGAAAAAGCGACCCACTACCTGTCCAACTTCTCGCGACTGCTGCGGCTCACGCTCAACCACTCCAATGAAAACACGGTCCGGCTCTCGGAAGAAATTACGGGCCTGAAACTGTACCTGGACCTCGAAGCCACCCGCTTCGGCGATGAGTTCCAGTACGTCATTGAAGCCGACGCCCGCATTGACCAGGACGAGGTGATGCTGCCGCCCCTGCTGCTCCAGCCGTTTGTAGAAAACGCCATCTGGCACGGGCTGCGCCAAAGTCAGCGACCTGACAAACGGCTCTGGATACGCTTATTAATGCGAGACGACAATACATTACGGTTTGAGATTGAAGACAACGGCATTGGCCGCCAACAGGCCGCCGACCTCAAAAGCCGCTCGGCCACCCAGCGCAAATCGTACGGCATGGACATTACCCGGCAGCGCATGGAACTCTTCAATCGCAACTACCCCTCGCAAATCTCCATCGACCTCATTGACCTCGACACCAACGGGCAAACCGGTACGCTGATACGGATGACGTACCAACTCAATAGTGAGTTGGTTAATGAGCGAATGAGTGAATAATCATGAAAGCAATCTTAATCGACGACGAAACCTACGCTACAGAACTGCTGGCCATAAAGCTGCGCAAACTGAACCTGGGCGTGGAGATACTGGCCACGTTCAACCAGCCCGAACTTGCCGTACCATACCTGCAGCAAACCGAATTCGACGTCCTGTTTCTGGATATCGAGATGCCCCGACTCAACGGCTTCGACCTGCTGAACGCGGTTGGCAAATTCGGGTTCGACGTGATTTTTACGACGGCCTACGACAAATACGCCATTCGGGCCTTTCGGTTTTCGGCCCTCAACTACCTGCTCAAACCCATTCAGGAAGATGAACTCCGAGACGCCATCGGACAGTGGCAGCAGAAACGCATCCGGCAGTTGCAGGCTCCGCAACTCGCGCTCTTTACCGAACAGTACCGCGCCCCCGCCAATGCTCCGCTGGCACGCATGGCCCTGCCCACGCACGAGGGTCACGAAATCATCGAAATTGCCGATATTGTCCGCTGTGCCGCCGACGCCAGCTACACGCATTTCTTTATGCAGAATGGCACTACAATGCTTATTTGCCGGACGCTGAAAGAAGTAGAACAGGCACTGGAACACAGCGGCTTTGTGCGGGTACATCACTCGCACCTGATCAACCCGGCCTTTTTGCGAAGGATTGTAAAGCAGGAAGGCGGCTACCTGCTCATGGCCGACGGAGCGCAGGTTCCCGTTACCAAACCCAAACGAGACTACCTGCTGGAGCAAATCGGCAACATCGAGCGGAGGTGAGGTGTTACAATTTCACGAATTCCACGCGCCGGTTGTTGGCTTTGCCTTCGGGGGTGGCGTTGTTGGTGGCGGGCTGGGATGCCCCCTTACCGTCGGTGTCCATGCGGCCCGCGTCAATGCCAAATTCGGTGGTTAGCATGGCCCGGACGGCGGCCGCCCGGCGTTTACTCAGGTCGAGGTTCTTGTCATCTTTCCCAGCCGAGTCGGTATGGCCAACAATCCTGACGCGCGATTTGATGCTGCCAGTCAGGATATCACTTATCTCCTTCAATACGCCATACGATTCGGGCAGAATCCGGTCAGTACCATCGGTAAACACAATACCCGTGGTGCTGAACTGCCCTTCGGTATTGAATTTGGATTTGAGATACGGCACCCCCACCGATACGCGCATGTTGCCGATGCACCAAATCTGCTTGTCGGCGTTTACAAAATCGCGTTCCAGCAGGAGCCGGTAGGCCGAACCCGGCACAAACGCCAGCGGTATATCCCAGATTTTGACCTCGTTAAGATAGGCCCGTAACCGGGTACCCTGCCGCCATATACTCAGCCGGGCCGTGGGCAGCGTAGTGCCGTTCCAGTTACGCAGGGCATTGCGGTTGGCCATTCGCTCGGTTTGGCTGGGTGTCCAGGCCGTAAGGGTGGTAGTTTCGGCGCCGGGCTGGAGCGTCAGGCGTACCTCGGCGGCATGGCTGGGCTGGAGCAGATTGGGATTTGCTTTGCTGTCAATGAACCGCAGGGCAACCCCCATTCCGGTATTGCCCACGCGGTCGGTTACGGCCATGTCGAGTTCGAGCGTAAAGTAATCGGGCAAAACGCTAAGGTATTCGGGAGTGAGGAGTCCGTCCTGCGTGATGGCGAGCCACCTGGCCGGCTGTTTGTCGAGGGTCACAATACCTCCTTTTGTGGTGGTATTCCAGCGGGTAGGAAAACTACCCATCGCATCGGTACTGAAATCGTCCAGAGCCACTACGGTTGTGGCCGGCACAAAATCGAACAGGCTGTAGGCGCGCATGGAAGCGGGTTCGCTCCGCACCGATGGGGCGTCTTTTGCGGGTTTTTCCTTACGCTGGCGTTTCTGGCGTTTGGTTTCGGCGGGTTCGGGTTCCGACGTACCAACCGCGATTTCGCGGTCGGCGGGCGCATCGGCCTCTTTCTTCTTCTTCTCTTTTTTGTCTTTCTTCTTTCCTTTGGCCGCGTTGCCAATATCTTTCTCGGCCTTATCGAGGGTGCGGCTCGTATTGCGATCGAGTGTCTGGTTAGCCTTACTGCTGGTACGGCTCTCCAGACTGCGCTGAACTGTTCTGGTCGGGTCGTTGATCCTGATCTGGGCGATACACGCGGTACTCAGCAGGCAGAGCAGTGCGATTAGATATCGGGTTGGGCGATGTGGCATAGTCGTAACGATGTTAGTGTGGAAAAAACCTGAATCAAACCTACTGAACTTCTGCCAAACAAAGAACAATTTCGGGCAGACAGTTTCGGGCAACGGAGCGAGCGGTCAGTTCAGGAACAGCAGACAGGGTTCGTAAACAAAATGACCCGTTAGTCGCTTACAATGAGTTGGGAACCGTTTAGCCCAAACAGGGTCTAACCGTACCTCCTCCCCCAATCAACGATTATGACAACTCAAACAACCCGTAACTGGTCTGAACCAGCTGGCACGGCTACGGCAACGTGGCCCTACCAGCCCAAACACGTAGCATTCGTGGGCGATTACCTGCCCCGGCGGTGCGGTATTGCTACGTTCACCTCCGACTTATATGCGTCCTACGCGCGTTTTATTCCCAATGCAGACCCCATTGTGGTATCGGTCAACGATACGCTGGAGGGTTACGACTACCCCAACGAAGTTCGGTACGATTTTTACCAGCACGATCAGGAAGCCTACCGCAAAGCCGCCGAGTTCCTGAATGCCAAAGATATTGACGTGGTCTGCCTCCAGCACGAATACGGTATCTACGGCGGGTCGGCGGGGAGTTACGTGCTGACGCTGCTGCGCAACCTGACCATGCCGGTTGTAACAACCTTCCATACTATTCTGAAAACGCCCAGCGAAGAGCAGTTGCTGGTGCTGAAAAGCATTGCCGATTTGTCGTCGCGGGTGGTGTGCATGTCGGAGAAAGGACGCGATTTTCTCATCAATGTCTATGACGTACCGGCCTATAAAATTGATCTGATTCCGCACGGTATTCCCGATATGCCATTTATCGATCCGCATTTTTACAAGGACAAGTTTGGGATGGAAGGGCGGCAGACGCTGCTCACCTTCGGACTGCTTTCGCCCAACAAAGGCATTGAAAACGTGATCCGGGCGTTGCCTCGTATTGTGGAGCAGGTTCCCAACGTGACATATATGGTGCTGGGGGCTACGCACCCCAATCTGGTAAAGCACGAAGGCGAAGTGTATCGCAATAGTCTTGTAAAACTGGCTGCCGACCTTGGCGTAAGCAACAATATCCGGTTCTATAACCAGTTTCTTGAGCTGGGTGAACTAACCGAGTACCTCGGTGCTGCCGACATCTACATTACCCCCTACCTGAACCCGGCGCAGATTACGTCCGGCACATTATCATATGCATTCGGTTGTGGCAAAGCTGTAATTTCAACCCCCTACTGGCACGCCGAAGAACTCTTGAGCGACGGGCGCGGGATGCTGGTACCGTTCGGCGATTCAACCGCTATTGCTGAACGGGCCATTCAACTGCTAACCAACGAGTCGATACGCCACGCCATGCGCAAACGGGCGTACCTGATGGGCCGGGAAATGACCTGGGAGCGGAGTATCCGGCACTATGCCCATGCGTTTGGCCAGTCGAGGCAGGAACGGATGAACACCGGTACCGCGCAGACAGTCACCGCAGTTACCCCGGCTAATGGCGGCTCGACCTATGTTTTGCCATCGCTGAAACTCGACCACCTCTACCGCCTTACCGACTCGACGGGTATTGTGCAGCACGCCCGCAATCACCTACCGTTTTACGATGAAGGCTATTGTACCGACGACAATGCCCGCGCCCTGATTGTGGCCCTGACCCTGCGCAGTGCCGGGCTGGGTTCGGAAAAACTGGCTTATACGACCGACAATTACTGCGCCTTTCTGAACCATGCCTACTCTGACGAATACCGCCGGTTCCGTAACTTCATGAGTTACGACCGCCGTTGGCTTGAAGACGTGGGTTCTGACGATAGCACAGGACGGGCCGTCTGGGCACTAGGTACGTGCGTAGGCCGCGCGGCTGACCGTAACATGGTGGTCTGGGCGTTGGGGCTGATGGAGCGGGTACTGCCCACAATGGTTCATGTTGGATCGCCCAGAGCCTGGGCGTTTGCGCTGCTGGGTATCTATGAGTACCAGAAGAAATTTGGCGACGACCGGCTGGTCAAATCCATTCAGCAGCAACTGCTGGACAAACTCATCTTCCGCTACACCGAAACCGCCGACGATGACTGGCCCTGGTTCGAGAATACGCTTTCGTACGATAACGCCGTACTGGCGCACGTCATGATCCGGTCCGGCAACGCACCGCTGGTACAGATTGGCCTTAAATCACTGCGTTGGCTCATTGACCTGCAAACCGCCGAACGCGACGACCGCAAACATTTTCAGCCCATTGGCTCTAACGGCTTTTATACCAAAGGCCAGCCCCGCGCGTATTTCGATCAGCAGCCGCTCGAAGCGCAAAGCACCGTTGCGGCCTGTCTGGCGGCCCTGTCCGTTACCGGCGATGACCGCTGGCACCGCACCGCCATTCGGATTTTTCAGTGGTTTACCGGCCTGAACGATCTGGGACTGCCGCTATACGACCCTCAGACGGGTGGTTGCCGGGATGGTCTGCACATTGACCGGGTGAACCAGAATCAGGGCGCCGAAAGTACCCTCTCCTACCTGCTGGCCCTGGCCGAACTGCACACCGTACAGCAGCAGCGCACCGAAGCCAAAGCCGTGCAAAAAGCTGTTAAAGAGGTTGTAGAGTTGTAAAAGGGAAGTTTTAGAGTCATGAACTCATGTTACGCACGGTATAGAAAATCCCGGAG
>JBBRUB010000149.1:0-7425 GCA_038248175.1 Cytophagales bacterium
ACGTAAATCGACCCTTCGTTCAACTCGGGCAGAAACTCGGTGCCCAGCAGACTGAAGCTCGACAGGCCCACCGCCACCAGCACCGCCGTAACCAGCAGGCTGAGTTTTTTGCGGGCAAAGGTGAACGAAAAGGCCCGCGTCACCCCGCGCGTAATAAACTCGGTGAAGGGGTTGTGTTTCTCGCGCACGTTTTTGTTGAGCAGGATGCTGGCCAGTACCGGCACCAGCGTGAGCGTGAACAGCAGCGCCCCCAGCAGGGCGAAGCCCAGCGTCCAGGCCAGCGGGGAGAACATTTTGCCCTCGACCTTCTGGAAAGCGAAAATCGGAATCAGGCAGGTGATGATAATGGCCTTGGAAAAGAAAATAGCTTTGCCCATCTCCGTACCGGTGGCCCGCAGCAGGCCCATTTTGGCCGCCTTGTTGAACTTGGTCATGCCCTCGCGGTGCGCTTTGGCGTCGAGCGTTACGAAAATACCTTCCACCATCACCACGGCTCCATCCACGATGATACCAAAATCAATGGCCCCCATCGAGAGCAGGTTGGCGTTCATGCCCTTGAGCCGCAGGCAGATAAAGGCGAACAGCAACGCCAGCGGAATCACGATGGACACCGTCAGCGTGGTGCGCCAGTCGGCCATGAACAGAAACACAATCACCGTCACGAAAACGATGCCTTCGAGCAGGTTGTGCGTAACCGTGTGGGTGGCAAAATTGACGAGCGTTTCCCGGTTGTAGAACGTGTTGATGTTGACGTCCGAGGGCAGGATGCTGGCGTTGAGTTCTTCGATTTTGGCCTTTACCCGCTCAATGACCGCCGTGGGGTTTTCGCCCTTGCGCATCAGCACCACGCCTTCCACCACGTCGTTCTGCTTGTCGCGGCCAGCCTGTCCCAAACGCGGCAGGGCCGACTCGGCCACCTGCGCTACGTTGCGCACCATGATGGGCGTTCCGTTCACGTTTTTGACCACGATGTTTTCGATGTCGCGCTGATTTCTCAGCAGACCAATGCCCCGCACCACGTAGGCTTCCGAGTTTTTCTCGATCACGTCGCCCCCCACGTTGACGTTCGAGTTGGCCACTGCCTGGTACAGTTGCAACGGGGTGATGTTGTAGTCGGTGAGTCGGCGCGGGTCCACCTGAATCTCGTAGGTTTTGGCTTCTCCGCCGAAGCTCACCACGTCGGCCACGCCCGGAATGCTCTTGAACTGCCGGTCGAGCACCCAGTCCTGAATCGTTTTCAATTCGCGCACCGTGCGGGTGGGCGATTGCAGAGTGTAGCGAAAAATCTCGCCCGTCGGGCCGGAGGGCGGCTGTACGTCGGGCCTGGCTCCCTCCGGCAGGTCCACGCCCGGCAGGAGGTTGTTGATCTGCTGGCGGGCAAAATTATCGTCCGCGTCATCGTCGAACATCACGTTGACCACCGACAGCCCGAAGAGGGTGGTGGAGCGGATGTCGGTCTTTTTCTGGGCCGGGTTCAGCCCAATTTCAATCGGAATGGTCACGAACTTTTCGATTTCCTCCGCCGAGCGGCCCGGCCACTGCGTGATGATGGTGATGCGGGTATTGGTGACGTCGGGAAAGGCTTCAATCGGGGTATTCTGGTAGCTGATAAAGCCCGCCACGGCGATCAGGCCGGTCATGAAGAAAACGAAGAACCGATTCTTCAGCGAGAAGGTGAGAATGCTTTTGATGAACTTGCTCATGGCAATCAATTGGTTAAGGCGGTTCCGTTAGTGACCCAATGCGCTGTAAATCAGCAGTTGATTCTGGGTCACGACGCGTTCTCCGGCGTTTACCCCACTGTTAAGATAGGTGATCGCTCCCACGGTTTTGTAGGGGTCCACTTCGCGCACCACCGGCTGATTGCGGGCGTTGGCGATGATGACGAAGTTGCGGCTTTCGGCAAAAACGATGGCTTTGGCCGGAATTGCTACCCGCCGGTCCCGGCCTGCGTACTGGACGCTGACGTTGGCAAACATCTCCGGCTTGAGGGTATTGTCTGCGTTCAAAAGTGTGATGCGCACCTTTTCGGTCTTGCTGTCGGGGTCGAGGACGTTGAACACTTTGTCGATGCGGCCCTGATAGACCCGGTCGGGATACGACAGGGTGGTGATGCGGGCCAGATCGCCTTCGTGGACGTTGGCTAAGTCCGACTCATACACGTTGGCCATCACCCAGACGTGGTCCAGGTTGGAGATGGTGAACAGGTTTTCGGGGTCGTCGGAGCGGAGTTCCATACCCGGCGAGGCCGTTTTCTCGACCACGAACCCGCTCACCGGAGCTTTCACGGTGTAAACCGACGTACCGCTGCCACCCAGGATGCTCCGGCGTTCGTTGACCCGGTTTACTTCGCCTTTGGCGGCCTGGAGCTGTTCGCGGGCCGCTACTACGTCGCGCTGCGACGATAACCCGCCTTTGGCCATGTCGTCGGTAACCTGACTGTTCTTGAGCGCTACGGCTAATTGCCCTTTGGCAGCCACGGCCTGCTGCGCCACGTCGGCCATTTCGCCCGACCGGATGATGGCCAGTGTCTGACCCTTCTGGACGTAATCGCCGAGGTCCGCCCTGACCGCTTCGATGTGACCACCCACCAGCGGAAACACCTTGACGACCTTGTCCTGGTTAAAGGTAATCTTACCCGTCAGGGTAATTTCGTTGGTCACGGGCATCAGTTTCGCCGTGTCGAAGCGGGCGGAGGCCAGCAGATTGACGGGCTTGGCGGCATTGGTCGCGGTGGCATCGGACTGGCAACCGCCCAGCAGCGTGCTGAACAGGGCAACGGCGGGCAGCACGAGCCAACAAAAACGGGAAATGGGCTGGGGGTTCATCACGGCGTTAAAACGAAAATTTGGTTGACGATTTAGTTGGCGAATGGGTTGGTGCCGACGGCTAAACGGAGTTCTTCCAATCGCTGGAGCCGGTCGTTCTGGAGTTGGATAAACTGGAGTTGATTGGTCTTGTAAGCATCGAAAAAGTCCAGAAACTCCACCACGTCGATGTTTTGCTTGCGGTAGTTGAGCGTCACCCCGTCGATGAGTTTGCCAAAATCGCTGTTGAAACGCCGGTCGAACGTGCGGTAGAGCTGGTCGGCCTGCCGCGCTTTGGTCAGCGACTGCTGGAGTTGACTTTCCACCTGAAGCCCGTAGGCGGCTGCGAGTTGCTGGCTGCTCTGGGTGCGGACGCGGGCGGCCTGAATGTTGCCCTGGTTGCGGTTGAAAAACGGGAGGCCAATGCCCACGCCGACGCCGAAATAATTGGGGATGTAGCTACCGTTGCGGTCAAAGGTGCCCTGCACGGTCAGGTCGGGAACGGCCAGTGCTTTTTGCAGGGTCAGGTTCTGCCGCTCGGCCGTTACCTGATCCTGATAGCCGCGCAGGTCGGGCCGGTTGCGTTCGGCAGCGGCCACTAAACTATCCAGCGACAGGCGGGCCGGGTCGTGTTGCGCATTGGCGTCCGCGTCGGTCACGACGGGCTGAATGGGCTGGTCGGGAGCGATGTTGAGCAGCACCGACAGCGTGGCCTGGTCGTCGGCAATCTGGGCCAGTCGTCCCTGCCGTTCGTTGGATAGACTGAACAGGTAGGCTTTGAGCCGGGCGAGGTCTTTGAGTGGCACATTCCCCTTGTCGTACTGCTGCTGGTAGAGCGTAACGGTCTGGCTGAGCGTAGTCATTTCCTGCTGGTACACGCCGAGGGCCTGCTGCTGGTAGTACAGATCATGGAACGCCGACCGTAGCTGGTAAGTCAGCGTCCGCAGCAAATCCTCAAACCGGTCGGCCGCGATTTTGGTGTTGGTAGCGGCAATGGCTAATTGCTTGTTGCGTTTGCCGGCCAGCAGGATCAGTTGCTGCACCTGCACAACCTGCTCGGAGTTGCTTTGCTTAACGGGCATCACCTCACGGGTTTGCCGGTTGTAGGGCATCTGCTCAATATAAATCGTGGGGTTGGCGATTAGTTTGGCCTGCACCTGATAGGCCCGGTATTCATCAATACCCAACCGCGTAGTCAGCAGCGTTCCGTTATGCTGACGAAACTGGTCTTCGGCCTGGGAAAGCGTTAGCTGCAGTGAATCCGTGGGGGTTTGGGCCTGGCTGAGGGTCGGCCAGCCCAGCAGCAGGCCGAGCAACGCGGTCAATATCCGTTTCATGCTTCCGTAGCGATTAGTGTGTTACCAACGGCTCAAAAGTAGGCGGGGGATTACCGGGAGGAGGATTTACTCAGGTGAAGCGGACACTATGCCGGGTCAAGCGGGCCACTTGGGCTATTGAAAAAGTGAAAGGCGGCCGAATCACCCTTTCACTACGTCCCTCTTTCACCTTTGCTCCAGCCAGCGCGTGAAATCGCCCGCTTTGGCTTTACTGATGATGATGGGTTCCGGCGTAACGGATTGCAGCCGAACGGCGAGTTTACGGTTAAAGTAGGGTTCAAACTCCCGGATGGCCTCGAACCGGATAATGAACTGGCGGTTGGCCCGGTAAAACAGGGCAGGGTCGAGCAGGGTTTCGAGCTGATCGAGGGTGTGATTCAGGGCGTACTTCTCGCCGGTTAGTTTGTGCAGCCAGACGATCTCGTTTCCCGAGTAAAAAAAGGCAATCTCGCTCACCGGCACGGGGTAATATTTACCCTTGTAGTTCACTAAGAAACTGGACCGGCGGGCGGGCTGTAGCTGCTCGACGAGCCGTTGCAGCGGCTCGTTCAGGGTTGGCTGACTGGCGGGTGTGTTGCCCTGAAAGTGGGTTTGCAGCGCGTGGAACTTGCTCAGGCTGGCAGCAATGGCCTTGCGGTCGAAGGGCTTGAGGATGTAATCAATGCCGTTGGCCGCGAAGGCCTGCATGGCGTACTCATCGTAGGCGGTGCAGAAGATGACCGGACAGCGCACCGGTACCTGCCCAAATACCTCGAAGCTCAGGCCGTCGGCGAGTTGAATATCGGAAAAAATCAGGTCGGGACTGCCATGCGTGGTCAGGTAATGCACGGCGTCCTCGATGGTTTCCAGCAGGGCCAGCACCTTAATGCCGGGGTCGATGTCGAGTACGTAATAACGCAGCTCTTCGGCCGTGATGGCTTCATCTTCCAGAATCAGAACGGTCATGGTCGGCGGGAACAATGGGTAAGTAAACGGTAAAAAACGACTCGTCCTGCACTACCTTCAGCGGCTTGCCAGCTAAATATTCATAGCGTCGGGTCAGGTTTTCGAGACCCACGTGATTGGCCGACGGCAGGGATTGCTTGGGTTGCCGGTTATTCCGAAAGACTACCACCCCATCCTGTTCGGTTACGCTGACGTGCAACCGGCGGCTTTGGGTCAGCACATTATGCTTGACGCAATTTTCCATCAGCATCTGGAGCGTCAGGGGTGGCAGCACCGATTGCCGGGTCTGGGGCGAGAGGTCAATGGAAAGGTCGATGGCATCGCGGAAGCGATTTTTGAGCATAAACTGGTAGGCTTCGAGCATGAGCAGTTCGTCGGCCATCACCACCGACTCTTTGGTGTTGCTTTGCAGAATGTAGCGGTACACTTCGGCCAACTTAATCAGGTACTCTTCCGCATCGTCGTTACCGGTGCGGATCATGCCTTTGAGAATATTGAGCGAGTTGAAGAGAAAATGCGGGTTGATCTGCTGCTTGAGCACCTCGTACTTCGCCTGAAAATTCTCGTCCGTTAATTTTGCTATCAGTCCCATGGCCTGTTGCTGCGCTAACGCTTTTTCGATGCCCCAACTACTAATCAGCGAAAAGGCCACGATCAATAATCCCTGCACCAGCAGTACACCTTCGCTGTTGGGGATGCCGGTACTTTCCATCCGGGCTTGCCCGTCGATCCACGTCCAGACCCGGAGCAGCCCCGCACTCACCACCAGACAAACCAGCACCCGGCCAACAAAATCGTAGTCTGGGCTAATCCACCGGTAGAGCCAGGGCATTCCCCGGCGGTTATTGACGTAGATGTTCAGTGTCCAGACCAGCACCGTGAACCCGAACGCCATAATGAACGAGAACAGGGCCACCATCGGCTCCGGCCGCGCATCGAGCACTTCGTAAAACAGCAGCGAAATCAGCCCCATGAATAAGCCCGTCACCACCGCAGCCCGCACCAGAATCTGATTTACTTCGTGGTATAGGTATTCGCTGACGGCATTGGTCGTGTCGATCTTCCAATATATAAACTTCGTCAACGCCCGCCCACCGGATCGGGGAAGCGGATTAAAAGTAAGACGGGGCATGGCTGGCAGTACTGAAAAAAACGGTGAAACGGACAATTTAAGCGGTGAATAACGTAAGTGATATAGCTAATCGGGCAGCAGTCCAGCGCTTAAACGGTTGCAACTACCAAAGCGGGCCAGATATCAAATAGCCTTACCTGGCCGAACTCGTTGTAGGTTGTTTTTCTTAAACCAGTTGGCCAGATTCTGCCTGGTTGTACCATATCGTTTGGCGATGAACTGTTGAGTCGAACCATTATTGAGTAGGGCTTCAATCTCAATTCGATACATGTCCAGCTTGCTTTTGCCCACTCCTTTGGGTCGTCCTAATTGAACACCAGCCGCTTTCTTGACCGCTAAAGCCTGACGAGTTCGTTTGGCAATTAAGTCGCGCTCGATTTCAGCCGCCATCGCGAAAACCATCGCCATCACTTTACTCTGGATCGTATCGTCCAACTGCCAGGCTCCTTTAACGGTATATATCCGAATGCCTTTCTGCACGGCTACCGAGATAATCTCCATGCACTCCAGCATACTTCGACCCAGCCGCGAGAACTCACTCAGTAAAATTGTATCACCACTACTTAACTCCTCCAGTATGCCAGCGATCTTACGTTGTCGCCAATTGACCTTACCCGACACTTTCTCTTCGACAAAACGTACTTGGCCCATGTTGCGGTCATTGGCCAGGTGCAGGATTTCCCATTTGTTCTTTTCCAGATCCTGATCCAGCGTCGAGACCCGTAAATAGGCAACATTTTGAGCCATAACCAGATAGGCAAATAAAAACCCCTTGAACTGATTTATTTTTTACTTTTTTGTCGTCAAATATACCCCCGTTTCATCTTACTTTTCTGGCTCCTGAAAACCCTCCTTTTTACTTGCCCTTGTGAGCCGATTAAAACTCCTCGATAGTGCCGAAGCCAGGCGCTTTGACCTGCCTCCTTCGTTGACTCGCCAGCAAAAGGCCCATTATTTTACATTGCCACCTGACGGGTTACCCCAGTTTCCCAAACCCGTTACCCACGTGGGCTTCTGCCTACAGTGGGGCTACTTTCGGCTGACCCAGAAGTTTTTTCGAGCCGCTGATTTCCACCCCGATGATATTGACTATGTGACTCAACGGCTCCAAAGCCAACCGGTTAACCTGGCTGACTATTCCACCCAGATTGCCTGGGAACATCAGCAACTGATTCTGGGTGTACTTCACATCAAACCCTTTGAA
>JBBRUB010000150.1:0-7423 GCA_038248175.1 Cytophagales bacterium
AGCGTTCTGGTCGTTGGGGTTCATTTGCTGCGTGTCATTTACTATGTGTCATTCGTGGCCATTTACTGTATGTCATTGGTGTCAAACAATTGGTGGTGAGAAATGACCATGAATGACAAAAAGCAAATGACAAAAAATTTAAAACCAGGCGGTCAAGTTGCCGATGAGTAGCTGACTACTGCGGGCCGGGTTGCCGGTGGCGGTGCGGAATACGTCGAGGTCGGAGAAGAATGTCCGGCTCTCGAAACGGGCCAGCACCGACGGGGCCACGTTTATGTTCAGGCACAAACTGGCACTCGACGACCGAAACTGAAACGGGCTGCCGCCCCCCTGCTCATTGATAGCCGTAATCTGCACGTTGCGCGGGTCGTTGAAATACTCCAGCCGCCCCGAAAGCGACGTTTTCTCGGTGAATTTATAGCGGCCCACGGCGTTTATTTGCCACCATTGGTCCTGTTCCATTTGCCCGTTTGTTCCCAACCGGTTCTGAATGCCGCCATAAACGCAGGCCGTTGCATCTAACCGGCCACCGGGGGTATAGATCACGAAAACGTCGGAAAAGTAACGGGTTCGGTAGGCGGGTCGGCTGGTGGAGCGTTCGTTGCCAACGTAGGTATTCCAGTTGAGCAGGAGTTTGCCGGTGGGCCGGTATTCGAGCTGTGTGCCAATGGCCTTCCCGGCGTTCTGGTCCTGAATCTGCTGCCAGCCATTCAGCCCGTACAGATAGGCCGTTAGTTTCTGACTCAGTGGCAGGGTCAGCTTCAGGCCCGACAGGTAATAGGGTACGTATTCGGGCGCGAACGAGCGGGTGTACATAAGCTGGTCTTTCGAGATGGGCCCTTCGTTGGTGTAGGGCGAGCCGAACACGCCCACGTCGAGCCAGATGTCTTTGGTTTTGGCCAGTTTAACCCCCACGTTAGCCTCCACCAGATTGCGCAGTGTACCGGGTTCATTGGCGTAGTTGGCGTTCATGTATGTACCGAAGCCAGGCGTCAGTTTGGCCCGCACATTGGCACCGGTGTAGCTGACAGAAACAAACGCCAGGTTGATGGTCATCTCGTTGTGCCGGGCCGACGACACAAAATAGGGTCGGTCGCCGGTGGGTGGTCGGCTGAAATCGTAGCCATAATACGCATCCACATACCCCGACACCGTTACCTTTCCCCGTGCGGATTCGCCCGGTACGGTCGGCGTTCCGATGGATTCGCCCCCGGCTGGATGGCCCGGTACGGTATCGCCCCGCATGGTATCGGCCTGAACAGCAGATACCGACTGTGCGTAAGTGACTGACCAACAGATTACAAAGAAGAAAATTGCAACAAGTAGTGGTTTCATTTTTTCAGCGCGTCCAGCGCGATATTTAACTTGAGTACATTGACGGTTGATGGACCAAACAGTCCCAGCAGCGGGCCTTCGGTCTGTTCGTCAACCAGCTGCTGGAGCCGCGCAACCGGAATATTCCGAACGCGGGCGATGCGGGCAATCTGAGCGCTGGCCCCGGTGGGCGACAGGTGCGGGTCCAGGCCCGACCCCGACGCGGTTACCAGTTCGGCGGGAATATCGGCTTTGTTCACACCCGGATTATGCACCAGAAACGTGTCGATACGAGCCTGTACTACGCCGAGGTATTCGGTATTGGACGGTCCCTTATTCGAGCCACCTGATCCGGCAGCGTTGTAATCCACTGCCGACGGGCGACTGTTGAAGTACCGGTCTTCAGTAAATTTCTGACCAACGTTGGCGTAGCCTACCACCCTGCCATTGGCCATGATAGTAACGCCGTTACCCCCGCCGGGAGCTAATTTAGAAATGGCCGCTACGAATAACGGATACAGAACGGACAGGATAACCAGTAGCCCAATCGTAAGGCGGATGGCTGGTGAGATGTAATTTCTCATGATTTTTTTGTTATGTTGACGGAGGAAGCATCTCGCGTCTGCCCGATAAAGTGAAATAGCCACTGACAAAGATGCTTCCTCTGTCAGCATGACAGAGAAAATCACACAAACAACCCCACCACTAAATCCAGCAGTTTAATCCCGACAAAGGGAGCCACCAGCCCGCCAAAACCGTAGATGAACAGGTTCCGGCGCAGCAGCGCACTGGCACCGATGGGTTTGTAGGCCACGCCCCGAAGAGCCAGCGGAATCAGCATTGGGATAATGATGGCGTTAAAAATTACCGCCGACAAAATAGCCGACTCTGGCGAGTGAAGACGCATCAGGTTCATGTGTTGCAGAGCCGGAATACTGGCAACGAACAGGGCCGGAACAATGGCGAAATACTTGGCCACGTCGTTGGCGATACTGAACGTAGTGAGCGTACCACGCGTAATAAGCAACTGCTTGCCAATTTCAACGATTTCAATAAGTTTGGTTGGGTCGTTGTCCAAATCGACCATGTTGCCCGCTTCTTTGGCGGCCTGCGTACCGGAGTTCATCGCCACGCCTACGTCGGCCTGTGCCAGGGCGGGCGCGTCGTTGGTACCGTCGCCCATCATAGCCACGAGCTTACCACCCGTTTGCTCATGCCGGATGTAGTTCATTTTATCTTCGGGCGTCGCCTGCGCAATGAAGTCATCGACGCCCGCTTTTTCGGCGATGAACTTCGCCGTTAGGGGGTTATCACCCGTGACCATCACCGTCTTAACGCCCATTTTCCGCAGTCGCTCGAAGCGTTCAGCAATGCCGGGCTTGATGATATCCTGCAACTCCACCACACCCATGACCCGTTCGTTTTCGATCACGACTAAGGGCGTTCCGCCTTTGGCTGCAATCTCGTTGGCCTGCGCGTCGGTTTCGGTTGGGAACGGATTCCCGGCCTTCTCAACGAGCTTCCGAATGGAATCCGTTGCGCCTTTGCGGATACGCTGAGTTCCCCCGGCTATGTCAATGCCCGACGAGCGGGTTTCGGCGGTAAATTTGATCAGTGTCGCGCCAGTTGTACTCAGGTTGCGCGTTACCTCCGGCCCGAAGTCTCCACTCCGGGCCAATTCCACAATAGACTTGCCTTCGGGGGTTTCGTCGGCCAGCGAACTAAGCGCACTGGCCCGGATCATGTCGGCCTGACTCACTCCCGGAGCCGCGTAGAAATTGGTTGCTTTGCGGTTACCGATAGTGATGGTGCCGGTTTTGTCAAGCAGTAGCGTGTCGATGTCTCCCGCCGTTTCAACCGCCCGGCCCGATTTGGCAATGACATTGGCCCGCAACGCCCGGTCCATGCCCGCAATACCGATAGCCGACAGCAGCCCGCCAATAGTGGTTGGTATCAGACAGACGAACAGCGAAATCAGAGCGGCAATGGTGATGGGCGTGTTGGCATACACCGCGAAAGGTTGCAGCGTAACGCAGACGATAACGAACACCAGCGTAAACCCCGCCTGCAGGATAGTCCGGGCAATTTCGTTCGGCGTTTTCTGCCGCGATGCGCCTTCAACCAGCGCAATCATCTTATCCAGAAACGACTCGCCCGGCTGGGTAGTTACCCGCACCTCGATACGGTCGGAGAGCACTTTAGTACCACCCGTCACGGATGATTTATCCCCTCCCGCTTCGCGAATGACCGGTGCCGACTCGCCCGTAATGGCCGACTCGTCGATGGTGGCCAGTCCTTCGATGATTTCACCGTCGGAGGGAATAATGTCGCCCGTTTCGCAGACAAACATATCGCCTTTCTCAAGCAGGGCCGACGAGATGGTCTGCACCGAGACGTCGGACCGCTCATTGATGGACCGCTCACCCACGGGCGGAGGGCCGCCCCGCCGAATGACCTTGGCTGGCGTTTCCTGCCGGGTTTTGCGGAGCGATTCGGCCTGCGCTTTGCCCCGCGCTTCGGCAATGGCCTCGGCAAAGTTGGCAAACAGCAGCGTGAGCAGCAGCACCGCCGTAATAACGCTGTTATAGCCCAGGCTACCCTGCGACGTATCGCCCGATAGAGCAATATAGACCGTTACCAGCAACATGATGGCCGTGCCGATTTCGACCGTAAACATGATAGGATTTTTGATAAGTTCCGCCGGATTAAGCTTGCTGAACGAAGCCCGAATTGCTGGTCCGACCAGTTCAGGCTGGAATAGCGCGGGCGATTTTTGTGTTGCCATTTTATGTAACTTTGAAAAAAGACCTTAGTTATGATTGTCACACTTGAACCTGCTCTGGAAGAAACCGCTCACGCACTGGGCTACCAGAGTGCTATTGACTTTGCCCGCATCGAACTCAGAAGCCGGGCGGCACAAAAGGTGGCTTATTCCCAAGGGCGAGTTGATTTGTACGAGCAGAAGTATGGTATGCTGTTCGAGGCATTCATGGAGCGAATTCCCAACTGGGAAGACAGCACCTTGAAACGGTTTGGCATTATCGAGAAAGAAGACGATTCCATGGAGTGGGAAAGCAGCTTACACTCGCTTCGATTCTATCAGCAACAACTTGACTCGCTGTCTGATGGAATCTCCGCAGCCTGACTTCATCCGTTCACGTACTGCCAAAGAATATGACGTACCGGGCGATCAGCGCACAACTCGTATCGAAATCCTGTTCACGAATGGCTCACGGTTGACTGCCCGTGAATACTTCTTCTACGATACCGAACGGACCAAATACAGCTACCACTGGATGCGTACCGATAGCACACTCATCATTCGCTGGGATAATGCCCACCCCGTTCCATTCGACACGTCGCCCCATCATCAGCATGTCGGGAGCGAAGAAAACGTCCAGCCCTCCGAGTCAATGACTTTAGAAGCGGTGTTGACGTTTATTACCTTGCGGCTTAGCGAAAGCTGAAAAACTTGACCAGTAAGGCGGGGGTTTTGTCAGTGCTATCGGGCGTAGAGCGGGCGATTTTTGTGTTGCCATTTTATGTAACTTTGAAAAAAGACCTTGATTATGACCACTGAGCAGACATCTATCGAGCAGGTTTTTCAGAAAGCCGGTTACTCGTCGAGCACCGATTATGCTGTCAAAAAAATGCAGGAAGAGTTACTGCACGACCTCAAAGTGTGCAGCGAACGGATGGAGGTATTTGAAAAAAAGTATGACATGAGTTATCTGGAGTTCCATCTCCGTTTCGATGAATTAACGCAGGTAAACCAATACGAACGGGAGTGCGATAGTATGGACTGGCGGGTGGAATTATATGAAATGCGGGGTATTGCAAAGCAGTTAGCGCAACTTATTCCATGAAGCATGACCTCACTACATTTGAGCCGTTCATTATAGCATCCACTTCTCTTGACCCCGTTCTAACACCGACTGTTGTTCAGGTTCGGGGTCGTCTCACATTCACGGACCAATCCGTGCTGTTCGTCAGAGAGAATTACGTTGTCAACGACAACTGGATTGACTACTCCTACCATTGGCAGACAGCCGAAAATCAGATTATTCACCGCTGGGATAACGCTCACGTGGTATTTTTACCGACATCACCCTACCACCAGCACGTTGGGAGTGAAGAAAACGTCCAGCCCTCCGAGCCAATGACTTTAGAAGCGGTGTTGACGTTTATTACCTCGCGGCTTAGCGAAAGCTGAAAAACTCGACCAGTAAGGCGGGGGTTTTGTCAGTGCTATCGGGCGTAGCACGGGCGATTTTTGTGTTGCCATTTTATGTAACTTTGAAAAAAGACCTTGATTATGACCGCTGAACACATATTTCTGGAAGATATTGTCCAAAAAGAGTTCGGCTTCAGTTCGATGGACGCTTTCGTCAAACAGCAGACGTATTGTATTTTTCAGCAACGTTTCGATGAAACTCAGGCTATCATAGCGCGTTACGAAACCAAATACGGCATGAATCTGACCGGGTTTCAGGAGCGTGTGGTGAATGCAGACGATGAGCTGCTGCGCCCGTTTGGTATCATTGAAAAAGAAGACGACCTCATGGACTGGGAATTTCAGGACCACGCCCTACCTTACTATCAGCAACGTCTTCAGCAACTATCCGCGTGAGTATATCAGATGGTCCTTTTGGGCTGTTCATCCGGCAGTCGTCGGAAAATTGCTGGTCATTCCTGAACGACAGCAGGTTCTGAAAATCGATATTCTGTTCATTGACAATAGTCGATTAATTGCGTTTGATTACCTGTTTTACGACACGGGCCGCACCAAGTACAGCTATCAATGGGTGAGCGCGGCCAATCAGCTGATTCACGGGTGGGACAATGCTCACGCTGTCAACTTACCTACTTCGCCCCACCACCAGCACGTTGGTTCCGAAGAAAATATCCACCCCTCCGAGCCGATGACCTTAGACTTGGTGCTGACGTTCATTGCCGGGCAGCTCAGCGAAGGCTGGTGCGCCCCAGGCTGAAAAACTCGGCCAGCGGTCCCAGGGTTAAGGCTGGAAAAAAGGCCAGGGCTGCAATCACGACAATCACCGCCAGCGTCATCAGGCCGAACGTACCCGTATCGGTGGGCAGCGTTCCGGCACTCTCCGGCACAAACTTCTTCTGCGCCAGTAGGCCCGCAATGGCCAGCGGTCCGATAATGGGCAGGAATCGGCCAAGTATCAGTACGAAGCCCGTTGAAACGTTCCAGAACACGTTATTGTCGCCCAGCCCCTCGAAGCCCGACCCGTTGTTGGCCGACGCCGAGGTGAACTCATAAAGCATTTCGGAGAAGCCGTGGAATCCACTGTTATTGAGCCAGTTGGCGGGTTTCACCACCCAGTCGGCATCGGGCGTCGTCACTATGAGGTAAGAAGCCAGCGACGTACCGACCAGAATCATGAATGGATGCAGGATGGCGATCAGGGAGGCAATCTTCATCTCGCGGGCCTCTACTTTACGCCCGAAAAACTCCGGTGTCCGGCCTACCATCAGCCCCGAAATAAACACCGCCACAATCAGGAAGATGTAGTAGTTTAGAATACCCACACCACAGCCTCCGTAGAACGCGTTGGTCATCATGCCCAGCAACTGCATGGCTCCCGATAGCGGCATCGACGAGTCGTGCATACTGTTGACCGACCCCGTGGAGATAATCGTCGTGACAATGCTCCAATAGGCCGATGCCGCTGCCCCGAAGCGAACCTCTTTACCTTCCGTAGCGCCCGCAATCTGGTTAATACCCAGCTGCGCAATGGCCGGACTACCGCTTAGTTCGCTCCAGATGGTAGGTATCATTAACATCAGCATACCCACCGTCATGACCCCGTAAATTACCCAGGCAAATTTCCGTCGGCGGATGTAATAACCGAGGGCGAAAATCAGGGCAATCGGAATCAGCACCTGCACCACCATTTCAACCATGTTGGTTAGGTAGTTGGGGTTCTCGAGCGGGTGCGCGGAGTTAACGCCAAACCAGCCACCCCCGTTGGTACCGAGGTGTTTAATGGCAATCATACCCGCAGCCGGTCCGCGCGACACGCCCACGGTATCGCCCTGCAACGTGACGATGCTGTCTTTGCCGGCAAAACTCGCCGGGGTA
>JBBRUB010000151.1:0-7420 GCA_038248175.1 Cytophagales bacterium
AGAATGCTGACCTATCCACAGGCTCTCAAAAAACTGAAAGCCCGTGAGTTCGTACTCCTCGATAGTCTGGATTTGCCCGGTGTGTTTGGGCGTGGGGCATTTGTGTACTGGATTGCGGTGGTGGTACGAAATCCTACCCAAACTACGTTTCCATTGCTTCTGCAAAGTGTCCGGCTTAGCGAAGACTCCACCTGGCACCTGCGCAACGGACGCACCCCACACATCAAAACACTCAGTAAGTACGGCGAAAAAGACCCATATGGCATTATACCGTACCGACTGCGCTGGGCCTGGATTGACCCGGTAGCCCCCCAGGCTACTGACACCATTCTGATTAGATATGACAACTTTAAACCAAAGGCTAATTTCCTGCCCAGCGTAAGCGATGCCCGCATATATGCAGGCAGGAGTCAGTTCAAGAGTATTCAGGAAAACTGGTACTTTGTTTTCGGGGTTGGCGCACTGTTCAGCGTTTTTGTCTTTGCATTTTCTATCTGGCTGTACGCACGGGAAGTCTCCTTTTTCTGGTACGCGGCTTTCTGCCTGTCGCTCCTGATGGTCTCATTCTGGAATTTTGATGCCGAAATTCCCGCGTTATATCTGCTGTCCAACTCTGTCGAATGGACCTATACCAAACTCTATATCCACACATTGCTGCCAACCGTTTGCCACGCGCTGTTTCTGTACTATTTTTTCCAGAACCAAAGCACCCTCCTTCCTAAAGTGGTGCGGTGGGTGCTTTGGACGTGTGCCGGGGCGGCTGCTGTCGAAACCATTTTTCTGGCCACAAATCAACTGCACTGGTCCTGGGTATTCTACTGGTGGTTCAGGATTTCTATTGTTACGTTCGGACTGGTGATTTTGTATTCTGTCCGAAAAATACCCGGCACTGAAAGCAAGTGGATTATTTGCGGAGCGCTGGGTATTTACCTATTCGATGTGCTTAGTAATCTTCTACCCCGGTACAGTTCGCAAATCACGTTGGTGGGGATTGTTATTGATGTTTTCTGTTTCACCGTAGCGACCGTGGCCCGATTTAACCGGATTCAGGCCGAGAAATACGAATTGTTGCTGGCGCAGCAAACCCGTGAAATCGAGCAAAAGTTAGAAATGGAAAGGGTCCGAATCAGTATATCGCAGACCATCAGAAATGATATTGCTTCTGACCTTCACGACGACATTGGCACAGCCCTGAGCAGCATTTCATTTCTGGGCGAAATGGCTGTAAACCGGCTTCAGAAGAAAAATAAGCCGGTGGGTCCCATCCTGGAGCGCATTATCAGCCAATCCAGAGAAACAGTGCAAACCATGCGCGGGGCGTTATGGGTTATTGACCCACAAAGTGACAGCCTACTGGATTTTTGTGAGAAGATTCGCTCCTTTTCAGACGTAGTGCTTCAAAGTCGCCAAATCCGCCTATCGTTTCAGGGTATAAATCCAGCGTATGACTGTACGCTGAGTCTGGAAATCCAGCGCAATCTGTTTTTTATCTGTAAAGAAACCGTCGTGAACGTTGCCCGGCACGCCGGGGCTACCCAGGCCAGTATTCAGATTCAGGCCGACCCCGCCTGTATTGAGTTAAGCATTAGTGATAATGGTTCGGGTTTTGACAGAGACCAGCCCGCAGAGGGAAATGGTCTGCGAAATGTGACGTACCGCGCCAGGCAGATAAACGGACAACTCAGCCTGAACTCAACGCCTGGCAAGGGAACCTTCCTGACGCTCGTGGTCCCCTTAACAACGACATCCGGCTGATTGACAGGCTTAAATAATCCTGTTCAGAATTGCCTTCGATACGGCCTCCGGCGAGGAATTGACGTGCAGTTTCTCGTATATTTTGCGGATGTGCGAATTAACCGTGTTGACGCTGATCGAACACGTATCGGCGATGAGTTTATAACTCTGACCATCAACTAAGCATTTCAGAATTTCTTTCTCGCGTTTGGAAAGGTCATAAAATACGGGGTCGGGCTGTTGGTTGGTGTGAAAGAACGACAACACCTTACGGGCAATAACCGGACTCATTGGCGAACCGCCCGTGTATACTTCGTCAATGGCTTTCAGCACATCGTTGGGTGGGGTACCTTTCAGGATATAGCCCGACGCTCCGGCACAAATCGCGGCAAACACCTTATCATCATCGTCAAAAACGGTTTGCATCAATATGGGTAGGGCCGGGTGTTCTTTTTTTAGGGTTGCTACGGCTTCGATGCCCGACACTTCCGGCATTTTTATGTCCATGATTACTACGTCGGGGCTGACTTTCGCTACCTTCTGCAACACGTTGATAGCGTTAGGATAAACTCCCGTCAGTACATAATCTTCGCTACCTTCAAATAACAGCGATAAATTATCGGTAAAAGTCTTATTATCGTCAAAAATAGCGATCCGGATCATGGCAGTTGACAACGTAAACCGATAGCTTGCTGACCTTCGGTATGTTGAGAAATAAAAGACGAAAGTAGGTCGGGTGTCTCGCTTTGTCAATGATGAATTTATGCGGTGCGAATCAACACCACGTCATTTTCCCAGAAATACCTATGTTTCTGACAATCAGAGGTAATCAGGAGCTTTGCTCATAAGATGTGGAGCGGGTCATGAGGGGTTGGGACGCAGTAGCGTAGCAATACGTTCGCACTCTCTTTATCGAAATTACGTTAATAAATGCGAACACGTCCTGTTGACGCCTGAGATTAAACGGCTCGAATCGAAAGCAGGAAAGGTATAGATTCAGGTGAAAATCTGTATATTTATCGCGATTCAGTACTCAACCAGATGACCCGGTTATGGACTATCAGGCACTCAGGAACCTGGTTAAGCGGGGCGAAGGCCCTCAGTTAGAGTTTAAGCTGAAAACAAACCATCCCGAAAAGATTATCCGGGGTATAGTCGCCTTCGCCAACACGAGGGGCGGTATCATGCTCATCGGCGTTGCCGACGACAAACGGATTGCGGGGCTGAAATACGCTGATGAAGACGAGTACCTGCTCGTTCGGGCTATCAGCAAGTTTTGTTTTCCGCGTATCTCGTACAATATCGAGCGGGTGCAGCTCCCCGACGAGCGCGAGGTACTCGTAGTTCGAGTGCCGCCCAGCCTTAGCAAACCCCACTACATTATTCCTGACCCGGCCAACCCCGACGATAAAAAAGCCTACGTCCGCGTGGCCGATATGTCTGTGCAGGCCAGCCGCGAGGTACGGGAGATTCTGAAGGGCGAGCAGGCCGAGCGCAGCATCCGCTTCACTTATGGCGATAAGGAGCAGAAACTCATGCACCACCTCGGCGAGCACAACAGCATCACGGTCGATCTGTTCGCGTCCATTGCCGGAGTTTCGCGCAGGATTGCGTCCCGAACGCTTGTGCTGCTCGTGCTGGCCCACGTGCTGGACATTCACCCCAGTGAAGCGATGGATCAGTACACCACGCGGCCTATTTCATAGCAGAGAGCAGCTCCTCCACCTGCCGGTAGGCGTATTGCAACTGCGTGTTGGTGGTGCAGTAGGGTGGCATGAAATACAGTACGTTGCCCAGCGGACGCATCAGCACCCCCCGCTCCAGCAGGAAGTAATACGCCCGGTCGCGGATGGTATTGAAGTACGACGTTTCGCCCGAGCTTTTCAGGTCAAAAGCCAGCAACGTACCGCGCTGCCGGATGTTTTCAACGTTCGCATAACCGGCAAGTCGCTGGGCAAACCCGGCGTGTTGACCGGCAATACGTTCCAGATTTGCCGCTGTATCGTCAGAAAGGGTCAAGTCCAGACTGGCGAGTCCGGCGGTACAGGCCAGCGGGTTGGCCGTGTACGAGTGGCCGTGAAACAAGGTCTTGTACGGCGAATCGGACAGGAATGCGTCGTAAATGGTCTGCGTGCAACTTGTTATGCTCAGGGCCATCGTGCCACCCGTTAAGCCCTTCGACAGGCACATTACATCCGGCTTTTCGGTCAGGTGATCCGATGCAAACAGTTTCCCGGTCCGGCCAAACCCAACCATGACTTCGTCGGCAATGATGAGCGTGTCGTTACGCCGGGCCAGTTGAATGAGTTTGTCCAGTACGGCGGGTTCGTACATGACCATGCCGCCCGCGCCCTGCACCAGCGGTTCGAAAATAAACGCGGCTACGTCGTCGGTAAACAGTTCTTCGGCGCGTTGCAGCACCGCTTCTTCCTGCCCTGGCACGGGTACCGCCAGGTATTCGACATCGAACAGAAACGGCGCGAACGGCTCGGTGAACGCACTACGGCCACTTACGGCCATCGCTCCGAATGTGTCGCCATGATACGCGCCTTCCAGCGCAACCACTTTTTTGCGCGGCTTTCCTTCGTTGTGCCAGTACTGAAACGCCATTTTCAGGGCCACTTCCACCGCCGTCGAGCCGTTGTCGGAGTAGAAAACCTTTTCCTGACCAGCGGGCAGCACAGCCAGCAGTCGTTCGGCGAGCCGAACGGCGGGTTCATGCGTGAATCCGGCAAAGATGACGTGTTCGAGGGTCAACAACTGCTCCGACACGCGCCGGGCAATGTGCGGGTGGGCGTGGCCGTGCAGGTTCACCCACCACGATGCAATCATGTCTAAGTATTCGCGCCCATCGGCGTCGTAGAGTACCGTGCCTTCGCCCCGTACAATCGGGATGGGCAGGGGGGCCGTCTGCATCTGTGTAAACGGATGCCAGATGACGTTTTTGTCTCGTTGGGGAAGTGTTTGCATTCTATTTTTTTTGGGCTAAAGAGGTAATTAAAAGGCTTTTCTAAATTGTTATGATAATAGTTTAGAGACTGACAGTCAGTATATTATACTATTTTCTGTCATGCTGACGAAAACGACCTTTTAGAATATCAATTATTCCATTTACCCTGCGCTTTCAGCACCTGTTCTATTACGTCCCGCACGGCACCGCGACCGCCGGGTTTTGGCGAGATGTACTGGCAAACGGCCCGTACTTCATCAACGGCGTCGGCGGGGCAGGTGGGCAGCAGGCCAGGACGGGCCAGGATAGGGTAGTCAATGACGTCGTCGCCCATATAGAGGATTTCGGATTCGTTCAGGTTGTCGCGGGATACGTAGCCGAGGTAGGCGTTGATTTTCTGGTCGGGTGGGCCGCCCATGAACAGGTCGCGAACGCCCAGCACCGAAAACCACTTTCGCGCCCCTTCGGCATTGGCCGATGAGACGATGCCAACCCGTAAACCGGCTTTTACGGCGGCTCCGAGGGCGTAGCTGTCTTTGATGTCGAAGGTCCGAAATTGCTCGCCCGATTCCAGCAGATGCACGTCGCCGTTGGTCAGGACGCCATCGACGTCGAAAATTAAGGTCTTTATTTGAGCAAAACGTTGATGTAAATCGGTCATGGCGCAAAGGTAACGAACGCCCGCCATTGCCCCGCCCAAACGGAACCCACCCCCGCCCGCCGACGTTGCTGTTTAGAATACACCGACCCCAACAAATACGACGTGATAGCAGAAGAAAAGGCCACCGGCACCTCCGCCGTTTTAACCGATATTGACCTCACCGGCTACGACCAGATTGAGGTACTCGGAGCCCGCGAACACAACCTCAAAAACATTGACGTCAGCATTCCGCGCAATAAACTCGTGGTGGTTACGGGCATCAGTGGCAGCGGCAAATCGTCGCTGGCATTCGACACGATTTATGCTGAAGGGCAGCGTCGGTACATGGAGAGCTTTTCGGCCTACGCCCGCTCGTTCATCGGCGATATGGAGCGGCCCGACGTTGACAAGATCAACGGCCTGAGTCCGGTCATTTCTATTGAGCAGAAAACGACCTCTAAAAACCCCCGCTCTACCGTTGGCACCACCACCGAGATTTACGATTTTCTGCGCCTGTTCTTCGCCCGCGCCGGCGATGCGTACTCCTACGTAACGGGCCGGAAAATGGAGCGGCAGTCGCAGGATCAGATCATTGATACGATTATAGGGCAGTACGAAGGGCAGAAGCTGACGCTGCTCGCACCCGTAATTCGTAGCCGCAAAGGACACTACCGCGAGTTGTTCGTACAGATTGCCAAGATGGGTTACACCAAAGTGCGGGTGGATGGCACGGTGCAGGAAATTGTGCCGAAGATGCAGCTGGACCGCTATAAAATCCACGACATCGAAATCGTAATTGACCGACTCGTGCCGAAAGGTGACGACGGCGACGGGCAATCGCGGTACCGGCTTAGTCAGTCGGTGCAGACCGCCATGAAGCAGGGCAAGGGCGCGATGCAGATGCTGGACGGGTCTGGTTCGCTGGTGTATTTCTCGCAGAACCTGATGGACCCCGAATCGGGCATCAGCTACGACGAGCCGTCGCCCAACTCGTTTTCGTTCAACTCGCCCTACGGAGCCTGTCCGGTTTGCAATGGTCTGGGCGTGATCGAAGAAATCACCGAAGAGTCGGTCATTCCCGATAAGTCGCTGAGCATCAGCCGGGGGGCTATTGCGCCATTGGGCGAGTTTCGCGAACTCTGGATTTTCAAGGAGATCGAAGCCATTCTGAAAAAATACAAGCTCAACCTCAGTTCGCCGGTAACAAAATTTCCCGAAGACCTGCTATACGCGCTGATGTACGGCACGGAAGAGGACGCGACGATCCCATCGAAGAAATATCCGGGCGAGAACTATTACAACTTCAAATTTGACGGGATCGTCAACTTCCTGAAGCGGCAGCAAGAGCAGGGCAGCGACAAGATTCTGGATTGGATTCGTGATTATCTGGTGGTTAGCACCTGCCCCGAATGCCAGGGCGCACGACTCAAAAAAGAATCGCTGTTCTTTAAGATCGCCGACAAAAACATTTCGGAACTGGCGCAGATGGACATTGCCGACCTCGCCACCTGGTTTGTGGGTGTGGAAGACCGCATGACCAACCGGCAGCGGCTGATCGGCAAAGAAATCCTGAAAGAAATTCGCAAACGCATCGGCTTTCTGGTTGACATCGGCCTGGAGTACCTTACTCTGGACCGTCCGCTCAAAACCCTGAGCGGGGGCGAAGCGCAGCGTATTCGGCTGGCCACGCAGATTGGTACGCAACTCGTGGGCGTCCTGTATATCATGGACGAACCGAGTATTGGTCTGCACCAGCGCGATAATGTCAAACTCATCGACTCGCTCAAGAACCTGCGCGATTTGGGCAACACCGTTCTCGTGGTCGAACATGACAAAGACATGATGCTGGAGTCGGACTATATCCTCGACATCGGACCCGGCGCGGGGCGGCACGGTGGCAACGTAGTGGGGCAGGGAACGCCCGCCGAATTTCTGAAAAATGGCAGCACCACCGCCGACTATCTCAGTGGCCGACGCGCCATTGCCGTACCTGCCGAACGACGCAAAGGCAGCGGCAAATTCCTGATGATTAAAAACGCTACGGGCCACAACCTCAAGAACGTTACGCTGAAACTGCCGCTGGGCCGCATGGTCAC
>JBBRUB010000152.1:0-7410 GCA_038248175.1 Cytophagales bacterium
GAACTGGCTCTGAAGAATGTGCAGGACCTGCTGCGCATCGTGGACTGGAATATTGAACATGGCTTCGGCCTGTTCCGTATCTCGTCTGATTTGTTTCCGTGGGTGTCTGAATACCGCATACCCGACCTGCCCGACTTCCCCGACATCCGCGCTACACTCGAAGAAATTGGCAGCCGACCCATCAGGCTCACGGTACACCCCGGCCCGTTCAATCACCTTGCCGGGCAGGGTAAGGTGCTGGACAATACGATCAAAGACCTCGAATACCACGCCGAATTATTCGATCTGATGGGGCTGAACCCGTCGCACTGGAACAAGATCAATATTCACCTCGGCGGCACCTACGGCGATAAACCCGCCACCATTGCCCGGTTTTGCCAGAATTTTGGCAAACTGTCCGACAACCTCCGCGCCCGCCTGACCGTAGAAAACGACGACCGGACCAGCCTGTATTCGGTGCGCGATCTGGTGCCGGTCCACGAAACCATCGGTACGCCCATCGTTTTCGATTACTTCCATTTCAGCCTGCACTCCGATGGTCTCACTGAAGAGGAAGCGTTCACGATGGCCTACAACACCTGGGATGTGCGGCCTGTGTTTCACTACTCCAACTCGCGCCGGGACTATGAAGACCCCCGCGCCCGCGCCGAAGCCCACGCCGACTGGCTCTACACCCTCGCCAACACCTACGGAAAACCCGTCGATATCGTCTTCGAGTCGAAGATGAAAGAATTATCCATTCTGCGAATGCGGGGCGAAGAGCCGGAAATAACCCCCCAATTGGCTAAGCTGATGAGCCAGCAGAAAAAACATAACCCCGAAGAAAATCCGCCGATGGCGGTTGGGTAGGTTGGTCACTCCTGACCGACCAGCCCCGACGAGGGGCTAACAGTGTAGTTGAATTCAGCAACAAACCCTTAGCTTCAGCTGAATGGGTATCCGCTGCTTGCGGCTGATCGGTCACGACCGGACTAACCTGCAAAAAAAGCCCGCTGCATTTGCAACGGGCTTTTACTTTGGAATTGAGCCTGTTGGGTTTACCGAACGTCGATGCGCGAGGTGAACTGCTTCTGGTCGGGGCCAACTACAAACGTGTACGAACCCTGAGGCAGAGCCGTGAGGTCGAACCGGCGAACGGCTCCGTTGAACGTGTCCTGATACACAGCCTGGCTTTGCGCGTCGTAGATGATGACGTTGGTCTTAGCCGCGTTCGTGCCGGGCAGCGTCATCTCGATCTTGTTCTTTTCGTAGGCCGTCAGCGTGGGCTGAGCTACCTGCTGTAACTTCTGAGCGTCGATACTGACAGCATTACCCCGCACGGTCATGCCCTGCGACATCCACCAGGTGTTGGTACCCGCCGTGATGAAATACTGACCATCGGGCAGGTTTTTCAGGTTAAACGACGTGGCTTTTTTGTTGTCGGTAATGGCTCCCTGGTACAGTACGGTGCCGTCAGTGTCGATGATCGAGACGTCAACGGGCGAGCTGTTCTGTGTATATAGGCGTACTTTCTTGTTTTCGGACGTTACAACTTTCACTGCACTCATGCCCGAACCATCGTTGGCGTTGGTAACTCCCTGAGCTACCGCTGCGCTGCCTGCCATGCTCATCGAAATGAGGAGGGCGGCCATTGATAAACGGATTTGTTTCATCGGTTTGACTTTTAGTTTGAACCGCTGCAAAGGTGGCCGGTTATCATGGTTTAATGCAAGGGATTTGCTGGTTGTCAGGGCGTTTGCATTGAATATTCATGCTATAAGTCAATTAGTTATGAGTAGAATGGGGCATTTATGAGAAAAGTGCAACAAGTCCCTCTAAAGAACGTATGATTTGTATTTTTCTAATAAGTTGAATTAGTAGGATTATACAATTTAAGCGGTAGATTCAGCATTGGTATAGTGCCATTTATCTATCAATACGAAAATACTGACTTAAAAGGCATCATCGGTTTTGGATCATTGCGCCAATCCAATGCTACCCATTACGGACGTCGCTGGTGATCCCTTCGCCAAACAATTCACCGCTAATGGGTTTTATTGAGTGAATACTATCGTTAAACACGAGTCTATGAATATGACACTGACCAATCAAATCGCCATCGTTACGGGAGCCAGCAGCGGCATCGGAACGGGCGTTGCCATTTCGCTGGCAGCCGCCGGAGCCACGGTGGTCGTCAACCACTCGTCGGTCTCGTCGCTCGAGAATGCGCAGGCGGTACTCAAAACCATTACCGATGTTGGTGGCAGGGGTATGACAGCCCAGTGCAACGTAACGAATGAAGAAGAAGTCGAGACTATGTTTGCCGACGCTATCGATAAATACGGCACTGTCGATATTCTGGTAAACACTGCCGGTTTGCAGCGCGACGCCAAATTCGAAGACATGACCCTCAAGCAGTGGCAAACTGTCATCGACGTAAACCTGACGGGGCAATTTCTGTGCGCCCGCGCGGCCATCCGCGAGTTTCTGCGTCGGGGGCCACGCCCGGAGGTATCGCGGGCAACGGGCAAGATTATTTGCATGAGTTCGGTACACGAGATTATTCCGTGGGCGGGGCACATCAACTACGCATCGTCGAAGGGGGCCATCAAAATGTTCATGCAGTCGCTGGCGCAGGAGTACGGAGACCGCCAGATTCGGGTTAACAGCATCTGTCCCGGTGCCATCCAGACGCCCATCAATACCGACGCATGGAACAGCCCGAAGACGCTCAACAGCCTGATGTCCCTTATTCCCTACAACCGCATTGGTCAGCCCGAAGACATTGGTAACCTCGCCGTTTTTCTGGCTTCCGACCTGTCTGACTACATCACCGGGGCCAGCATTTTCATTGACGGCGGCATGACCGTGTTCGAGAGTTTTGCCACGGGAGGATGAGGCCGGGAGTTAAGGGTTAACGGATTCAGCCCCGAAACGGGGTAAAATTAGCCATCGAAACAGGCCATACGAACCGGCCATTAATCCCAGAAAGAGTAAACTCAACCCTGTATTGTACCAGAAAATAGCGAGCAGACAAACTACTGACAGCACCAGAGCTACCAGCGGTACGGCGGGGTAAAGCGGTGTCCTGAACGGACGACGTAACCCCGGTTCGGTTCGGCGCAGGCGGAACAGGCTCAGCAAACTACTGATGTACATAACCAGCGCACCCACCACCGAGAGGATAATGATCTGATCGGTCGTGCCGGAAAACAGGGCAACCAGACCAACGAACCCGCCAACGATCAGGGCATTGTGCGGAGTACGAAACCGCCCGTTTACGCTGGCCAGAAACCGGGGCAGGTAGCCCGCCCGCGCCAGGGCAAACAACTGCCGCGAATAGCCGAGGGTATTGGCATGAAAGGAGGCAATCAGCCCGAACAGCCCCAGCCCGGCGAAGAGTCTGGCCCATGCACTCTCCTGACCCAGCACCATTGCCAGCGTTTCGGGCAGGGGATGGTCGATCTGGCTCAGCTGCCGCCAGTCGCCTGCTCCAGCGGTCAGTATCATAATGCCGAGTGTCAGGAACACCATTGTGCCGATGCTCAGCAGGTAGGCACGCGGAATGGTTTTGGCGGGTTGCTTAACTTCTTCGGCCAGCATGGCCACGCCCTCAATAGCGAGATAGAACCAAATGGCAAAGGGCAGCGCAGCAAATATGCTTCCCACGCCAAAGCCTTCATTGTGCGCCAGTACGTTCTTTGTTTCGTAGGCCGGGGCCACCAGGGCCATAAACACCAGCAACTCCACCACCGACAGCACCGTGACGATAACCGACAGGTTTGCCGATTCCCGAACGCCCAGAATATTGACGCCAATGAACACCACATACGATGCCACCGCCACACCCAGCACCGGCAGAGCCGGGTTCAGGAAGTGAGCATAGGACCCCAATGCAGCGGCAATGGCGGGAGGCCCCATCAGAAAATCGACCAGCGTAGCAAAACCGGCAATGAACCCTGCCGTTGGTCCAAACGCCCGAAACGCATAGGCAAACGGCCCGCCCGCATCGGGGATAGCGGTGGTCAGTTCGGTGTAGCTGAAAATAAAGGTGAGGTACAGCACCGTCACGATGAGCGTAGCGATGAGAAACCCGACGGTACCGGCCACCGCCCAGCCGTAGTTCCAGCCAAAGTACTCGCCCGAGATCACCATGCCCACGGCAATGGCCCAGAGTTGGGTAGTCGAAATAACCTTACGTAGGGTAGGGGCGGGGGCCACGTCGGGCGGTTCGGTCATTGCGTTACTGGGGGGCAAAAACCTGCTGGAGCGCGGCCCACAGGCGTTTTTTGAGGTTAATGTCGGCCTCGATGGTCGGCAGTGAGTCGGCCATCAGGAAATTGATACCGAAGAACCGAACTGGCTGGTAACGGTCCATCTGAATATCTAAATGAATGCGATTGAACGGTACGCCAAACGTGATGAAGTGGTGAATCAGCTTGCCGTGTACCAACTCGGCAAAGTCCACGTCGCGCACACCGTTCAGATTCAGCAGGTCAACCCCGTCGATATTAAGGTTTACGGCATTCAGGATTTTCTCCAGAAAGAGCAGGTTGCTGGGGTCCAGTTCTTCGTCGGCCAGCAGCAGTACTTTATGGTTCAATTTCGGTTTGGACACGGGCGGCTGTGGGCTGACAATGGGCGGTATGGTAGGCCGGGCCGGGGCTTTAGGCAGCGGCTCCGGCGCAGCTGCGACCGCAGCGACCGCCACCTCCGGGTCGGGTATAACCGACGTTTCAACCAGCCTAACTGCTTCCGGCGTATCGGTCGGTTCTGGTTCAACAGCCGTGTTCTTTGCCAGCAGTTCGTCCAGTTCGTTCAGCAGCGCGGCTGTCTCGACAACCTCCGGCACAACGTCAGCAGCGGGCGCGTCAGGCAGCTTTACCGCACCCCATCGTTCATTTGGGATGCGGTAAAGCTGTTCGGTCTGGAAAAGCGTTTCGTATTGATTGACGTTCTGCATAATCGTAGCCCGGACCTCCCGGTCCGGTAGCCGTAAGGCTTACTTTGTAACTACCCTGTAAGCCTTACGGCTACCGGACCGGGAGCCGCGTCGGCGTACCGGTTCGGGCTACTCACTACACCGCTACGTAGCGATGGATGATGGCTTCGCGGTCGGGGCTGGTCGAGATAAAGCTGATGGGAAGACCGAGCGTTTCTTCCAGATACGTAACGTAATCGGCCAGCGGACCGGGCATATCCTCGAACGCACGGATGTTGGTCAGATCAGTTTGCCAGCCTTTGAAGGTTTTGTAGATCGGCGTCACGGGCGTGTCCAAAAGGTCGTAAGGCATTTGCTCTGTTACAGTACCATCCGGTAACTGGTAGTGCGTACAGATATTGATTTCGTCGAAGATGTTCAGCACATCGACTTTCATCATCACCAATTGCGTTACGCCGTTGATCATGATGGCGTATTTGAGCGCGGGTAAATCGAGCCAGCCGCACCGGCGCGGGCGGCCCGTTGTGGCACCAAACTCCCGGCCCTCTTTGCGTATTTTCTCGCCGGTTTCGTCCGATAATTCCGTTGGGAACGGGCCACTGCCCACGCGGGTGCAGTACGCTTTGAAGATACCGAACACCTCGCCAATTCGCCCAGGTGCCACGCCCAGCCCCGTACAGGCCCCAGCGGCCATCGTGCTGGATGAGGTTACGAACGGGTACGACCCGAAATCAATGTCCAGCAGCGACCCCTGCGCCCCTTCGGCCAGCACGCTTTTGCCCGCTGTCAGGGCGTCATTTACGGCGTATTCGCTGTCGGTGAGTTTGAACTGCTTCATGAATTCAACGGCGGCAAAGAACTCGGCTTCGGCCTGCGGCAGCGCGTCGGCAAAGTCGTAGTTGTTCTGCGCCAGAATGACCTTGTGCATATCGACCAGCTTCTGGTATTTATCGGCGAAGTTGGGCGAGAGAATATCGCCTACTCGTAATCCCTGCCGGGCTACTTTATCCTGATACGTCGGGCCGATGCCGCGCAGCGTCGAGCCGATTTTGGCTTCGCCCTTGGCCTGCTCATAAGCCGTATCAAGCAGCCGGTGCGTTGGGATAATAATGGACGCCTTGCGCGAGATAACCAGGTTCTGGGTCAGCGGCAGATTAAACTTGGCCAGATTATCAATCTCGCGTTTGAACACGATGGGGTCCAGCACCACGCCATTGCCGATGATGTTGAGAATGTCGGCCCGGAAAATACCGGACGGAATCTGGTGCAGCACGTGCTTGAACCCGTCGAATTCGAGCGTATGCCCCGCGTTGGGACCACCCTGAAACCGGGCTACCACCTGATACTGCGGAGCCAGTACGTCCACAATCTTTCCTTTTCCTTCGTCGCCCCACTGGAGGCCCAATAAAACATCTACCATTTGTCAAAAATTAAAAAATGCCCCTGTCGGGCAGTCGTATCTGGTCATTAAATTTAAAATTCACCCTATCTCTATAGTGGTGGTGAGTTGTCCGCTACCACAAGCGACGCTATAGGGAAGATACCAGTTTGTAGCGTATTTTCTTCGAACCATTGACATACTACTTTCTCCATGTCATCCACGTTTTTTACTACAAACCTTCCTGCTTCTAGTTTTGTACCGTAGGATTCAACAGTCATGATAGGGCCTCCAGATTTTAGCTTTACGGTACTCCCAATTTCAATCTGATTCATGCTGCGTATTAAGGTTTGAATTAAAAAAGTCCTGATCTGGAGTAGTCTTGCAGAATCGTACACTATTGGTGAGCATACTGCTTCGCCTTTGCTTTGGCCAGTCGCATTATGTGCTCAACAGTCATGACCTGCTCAATGAGCTCAATTTCCTCTTGCGTAGCCGTATTATCTTTCTCTTTTTCGAGCAAAGTATAAAAGTAATCGTGCATCTCTTCCGAAGCTCGAAAACCCAATACGGCTTCGGTCGGCGCGTGCCTTAGAATGAAATCGACTAAAGTGGCGTAAGGATTCATAATTATCAGTTTTTTACTATGCTGACAAAAGCAACTATATCACCGGGTTCTGCACACCCTGCGCGTCTTTCGACGTGGTCTGGCGATTTTCGCAGTTGTCGCGGGCGCAGGCTCCGTAAAAGATCAATGAGTGGTGCATGACGTTGAACTTGAGCATGTCGCCCACCATGTTCTGAATGTTCTGCACGCGCGGGTCGCAGAACTCCATCACCTTGTGGCAGTCGGTGCAGATCAGGTGGTCGTGCTGCCGGTAGCCGTACGATTTTTCGTACTGCGCCAGGTTTTTCCCGAACTGATGTTTCGTCACCAGATCGCAGTCCACTAGTACGTCGAGGGTGTTATAGACCGTAGCGCGGCTGACCTGATAATTTTTATTCTTCATGGAGACGTACAGCTCATCGACGTCGAAATGGTCGGCGCGGTTGTATATCTCTTCGAGGATGGCGAAGCGTTCGGGAGTTTTCCGCAGGCTCTTCCGTTCGA
>JBBRUB010000153.1:0-7399 GCA_038248175.1 Cytophagales bacterium
AGACTAACCAGTTCCCATTCGCCTTTACGTTACTCTCCATACAGCAACCGACTGGCCCGGAATACGCTATCGGACGCCTGCAACAGCTTAGCCCGCAAGCGCAAATTGTAACCGGGACAGTCTGTCAAAAACTGGCGAACCAGTGCGGCTACAGCGGGAGTTTGGTACGCGCTCAGCGTGGCCCGGAGCCATTGTTCGGGAAAGAAAATATCGCCCGTTTTCTGTATTTCTTCCAGCAGAGCCAGGCTTTGAAGAAGGTATTTCGCAGATGTTTCGGCCCGGAGCGGGTGATGCAGGTAGCTGAGTGCCGCCGTTACCCAGGCTTCGCGGTCGCGGTTGGCTTCGCTGGATAGGCCCGTAAAAAAAGCGTCGCGGTCGGTTACGTTGCCGGAGAGGGCGGGCATCATGAATTCAAGCCGTTTCCGGCGGTCCGGATTTTTGATGCGGGCCAGTTGGCGGGTCAGAATACCGTCGGCAGGGTAATCGCGAACGGCCAGGGCGAGGGCCAGCAACGTGTAGTCGTCTTCGGTCAGGGTTACGCCCGCCGGGGCCTGCTGACCATCCCAGATGTTATATAGCCGCTGTTGCGATTCGGTGCTGAGGGCAATGTTCTGATAAAGCCGGAACAGCAACTTTTTATTGCCGGATGTTTGGGCCTGTTGCAGCGCGGTCCAGGTTGCGTTTTCAACGGCAGCAGCCAGGGCGGGGCGGTCGGCAGG
Source organism: Cytophagales bacterium (assembly GCA_038248175.1). GTDB lineage: Bacteria > Bacteroidota > Bacteroidia > Cytophagales > Spirosomataceae > Spirosoma. Next base: position 720 of record JBBRUB010000153.1, read on the forward strand.
TTTGGTGAAATGCCAGACAATGTCGCTCAGTTGGTTTGTCAGCAGCCGCAGGTTCAGTTCTTCAGTTTCCTGATTCAGTAAGTTCCGGTACGTATCGGCCAGTTGCGTTGGGCTAACCATACTCCCCGCCAGCATATTCTCAAAGAGGTTGATGTACGCGCTCGCCCGGGTTACGGGGTTGCCGAGCCGCATCAGGTTGGACAGCATGGCCGAGTCGATAGGAAACCGTCCGTAACCCTGCCCCGATGCATTGAAGACCACGAACAACGGGGACGGTTTGCCAATGGCGTCGCGCAAATTGACCGTTGGCTGGGTCATGTTCACCGTAATCTCGTCGGTATGGTCGGCATAGACAAGGGCGACCTCAAACTGCTGCGGCCATACCCGGCCACTCCCGTCTTCGCCCCGTTGCGTCAGCGTAAACTCCCGGATTTTGCCGTCCTGCTCATCGTACTGGTGCAGAAAAACGGGTCGGCCCGTCTCGTTAACCCAAATCTGACTCCAGGCCGCGAGGTCGGCGGGAGTGCGTTTGTCCAAAATACGAATCAGGTCGATCCAGGTGGCGTTGCCGAAGGCATAGGTTTTCAGGTATTCGCGCAGACCGCTCCGCAGCGAATCTTTGCCGACGAGCCGCTCCAGTTGCCGCATCATAATGGGGGCTTTGTGGTAGATGATACCGCCGTAGAGTGTACCGGCTTCGGCCAGATTGCTTAGCGGCTGTCCAATAGGATTGGCTCCTTCCGTCCGGTCAACGCCGTAAGCCGCCGGAAAATGATCAACTACAAACTGCAAATCATAATTGGCATCGGGAAACGACGTTTCCGTGACTTTGTCGGCCATGAAGTTGGCGAAGACCTCTTTGAGCCAGACATCGTTGAACCAGCGCATCGTTACCAAATCGCCGAACCAGCTATGGGCCGTTTCGTGGGCAATGAGCGTAGCCCGGCTCAGCTTCTGGTCGCGGGTGGCTCCGTCGTCCAGAAACAGGCTTGATGCTTTGTAGTCAATAGCCCCCACGTGTTCCATACCGCCGTACTGAAAATCGGGGATAGCCGCAAAATCGAGTTTCTGAAATGGGTACGGAATGTGAGTGTAATCTTCCAGAAAACGCAGCGCATCATCGTGCAGACTGAAAATCAGGGGCAGACTCAGCCGGATTTTGGTGGTATCTGTTTCTCGGTGCAGCAGCGTCATGGCGCGTCCGTTCAGCGTTTTCTGTACCGGCATAAATTTCCCGGCTACGAATGCAAACAGGTATGTTGAAATGGGGTCTGACGAGCCGAAGCGCACGGTCTTTCGCTCACCAGCAATGGTCGAGTCCATCGCGTTTGCGTTAGTGAGGGCCTGCCAACTGGCGGGTATTGTGAGCGTAAGCTGAAATTTCGCCTTGAGGTTGGGCTGGTCAAAGCAGGGGAATACCGTGCGGGTGCGGTCAGGTACGAGCAGGGTGTAGAGGTAGTCGTCGGCACGGTTGAGCGAGCTGTTGCCGGCAGTAAAGTCAATCTGAATCTGGTTGGGGCCGGGTTTTAGGTAGTTTGGCGCAATGAGCAGATGTTCGTGCCGGAAAACAATCGGAATCACCGCGCCGTTAATCGAAACACGCTGTATATGCGTGCTGTCTTCCCGGAAATCGAGTTGCAGGGGGGCGGTGTTTGGGATCCACGTAAATAGAATTGTTTCGCTCGCTGAAATTGGCTGGTTTTTCTGCGCCGGAATGTCGAACTTGAGACCATATACCACGTTATCAACGGTTTGCCCCCGAAATTCGGCCAGTAACTGCGACACACCCACTTCGACCGGGGGCGTTGACAACGGCAGGCTTTTGCGCGAACAGGCACCCATCATCAGGAGAAAACTACCGGCCATCAGGCCACAACAAAGACGAATAGACATGGTATTCTGACAAGAGAACGAATCTCCGCAAGTTATGAAACGGCAACTGACCTTCCTGCTTTTGGTGTTGGTAATTCTGGCCAGTCGCGCTACCGACAGCCGCGCCAACAGCATCCTGATTCCGATGGACGACGCCCAGTCCAACCACCTCAAGGCGTATGGCATTGCCTATAAAATGCTGGCTGCCGATCAGGAAATAGACTGGCTGCTCAACTACCGGGGTGGCTCGTTCATGCTGAAACGGTCTGCCACGCTCGAAACCGAGTGCCGGGTGCGGGGCGTCAGTTTCGAGACCCTGACCGACAGTCGGGCCGCGTCCATCAAAGCGCAGATTGCTGACCCCAACCTGAACATGAGCGCGGTAACGCTGCACAAAGCGGCTAAAATCATCGTCTATTCGCCCGCCAAGGTCAGCCCGTCAGAGTTCGAGAATACCGACGCCGTGCTGCTGGTGCTGACCTACGCCGAAATCCCGTTTGAGCTGGTCTATGACGAAGAAATCTTGAAGGGTGACCTGCCCAAATACGACTGGCTGCACCTGCACCACGAAGATTTTACGGGGCAGTACGGGCGGTCTATCCATCGGCAAACGCTGGCCGACATCAAAGCTCAGGAAGACATTGCCCGTAAGTATGGCTACGCCAAGGTATCGCAGATGAAGCTGGCAGTAGCTAAAGGGATTAAGGAGTTTCTGGCCGGCGGGGGCTACCTGTTTGCCATGTGTTCTGCCGCCGAGACCCTCGACATTGCACTATCTGCCGAGGGTCTCGATATTGTGGGCAGTGCTTACGACGGCGACGGTATGAACGCCGATGCGCAGAGCAAACTCGACTTTACGAAGACACTGGCGTTCGAGAATTTTACCCTCCAGGCCGACGATGGCTACCAGGGTTACTCGACGTTTTCGGATATAAACTCGACGGCGGGGCGGGGCTATGATCAGGGAAGCGGCTTTTTTAACCTCTTCAATTTCTCAGCTAAGTGGGATGTCATTCCGGCCATGCTGACGCAGAATCACGAACACATCATCAAAGAATTTCACGGGCAAACCACTGCCTTCCGCAAAGACGCCGTAAAGGCCAGTGCACTGGTCATGGGCGAGAGCAAAACCTCCGACCGCTACCTCTACGGCGAACTGGGCCGGGGGCAATGGACCTTTTACGGTGGCCACGACCCCGAAGGCGTGCGGGGCGGGGGCAACTGGCGCGTTCCCACTGACTTGAACCTCCACCCCCACTCGCCCGGCTACCGGCTTATTCTGAACAACGTACTGTTCCCGTCGGCGAAGAAGAAAAAGCGTAAAACGTAAAAAGATTTATCGCAAAGACGCAAAGAAGAGCGTAGAGTTGTTTTGCGTCCCTTGCGCTTTTCTTTGCGTCTTTGCATTTAAAAGTATTTTATCAAGAAAAACACCCCCTTCTCCACTCCTCAGTTGCACCTTTCAAAGTTACCCTTGACATTGTAGTCTGTACGCCCAAACTTAGGCAGTCCATTGCTGTGCCGATTGATTCACCCTTTAAACGCGACACAATGAGACTACAGGTAAATGCCGTCAAGTTCACGGCCGATCAGAGTCTGCTCGATTTCTTGCAGGCTAAACTCTCCAAATTAGACACTTTCCACGACCGGATTATCGGAGCCGAGGTCTTTCTCCGCTTAGACGGAGCCGAAACCAATAAGGTCAAGGAGAAGATCGTGGAGGTGAGGCTCACCATTCCCGGCAAAGAACTGTTCGTGAAGGAACACGACAAGAGTTTTGAAGCCGCCACCGACCGAATCGTCGATGTGCTGAAAGACAAACTCGTCCGCTGTAAACGCAAAGGCAGCGAATTTTCCAGCCCAGCCATCGCTGAAGCCAAACTCCAGATGAAAGAACCCGAGGTCTTTGAACCCGATGAACTATAAGGTTTACAAGCCACGAAAAAAGCCGTCACGCTACCAGCGTGACGGCTTTTTTTTATTTTGTCATGCTGACAGAAACAGCATGTTAGAAAATCACAAACCAAACGCTTCCTTAATTTTATCGACGAAGTCCAGTTTTTCCCACGTAAAGAGTTCAACCTCCATCGTTTTGGTCTGGCCGTTGGCTCCAAAGGTCTTGGTCACCACTTCGTTTTTGCGGCCCATGTGTCCGTAGGCGGCTGTTTCGGAATAGATCGGATTGCGGAGTTTGAGCCGCTGCTCGATGGCGTATGGCCGCATATCGAAAATCTGCCCGATTTTTTCGGCAATGACACCGTCGTGCATATCAACCTTGGCGGTGCCGTAAGTATTCACGTACAGGCCACAGGGTTTGGCCACACCAATGGCGTAACTGACCTGCACCAGCACCTGCGTACACAAACCGGCGGCTACCATATTCTTGGCAATGTGCCGCGTAGCATAAGCCGCCGAACGGTCCACTTTAGAGGGATCTTTGCCAGAGAAGGCTCCACCACCATGCGCCCCTTTGCCGCCGTAGGTGTCCACAATGATTTTACGCCCCGTCAGACCCGTATCACCGTGCGGACCGCCAATGACGAACTTGCCCGTTGGGTTGATGTAGTACGTAATGTCGTTGGTAAACAGGCTGTGCAAAGCGGCTTTCTGAGCCGCTTTAACGCGCGGAATTACGATGTTGATGATGTCATCGTTAATCTTTTTCAGCATCGTTTCGTCATCGGCAAAATCGTCGTGCTGGGTCGAAACTACGATAGTGTCAATGCGGATGGGCTGATCGTCATCGCTGTACTCGATGGTCACCTGGCTCTTGGCGTCGGGCCGGAGGTAGGGCATCAGGTCGGTTTCGTTGTTGCGGATATTCGACATTTCGCGCAGAATAGCGTGGGCCAGATCCAGCGGCAGGGGCATGAAATTGTCGGTTTCGTTGGTGGCGTACCCAAACATCATACCCTGATCGCCCGCGCCCTGCGCGTTGGCCTTCGACTCGAAATCGTCCTGGGCTACTTCGCGGTCAACACCCTGGTTAATGTCGGCAGACTGATCGTGCAGGGCCGAGAAAATACCGCAGGAGTTGGCCTCGAACATGTACTCGCTCTTGGTGTAGCCGATTTTACGGATCACCTCGCGGGTAATTTTCTGAACGTCGAGATACGTTTCGGTTTTGATTTCGCCCGCCAATACAACCTGTCCGGTTGTAACGAGCGTTTCGCAGGCTACCTTACTGTTGGGATCGAACGCAAGGAAATTGTCAATCAGGGCGTCGGAGATTTGATCGGCGACCTTGTCGGGATGTCCTTCGGAAACCGATTCGGACGTGAAGAGATAAGGCATTTTTTGCTCGTTATATCGTAAAAAGTAGATTGCAAATCTACATCTTTCTGAACAGTCGTCAAGACAAGCAGGACGTTTGTAGCTTTGGCAGAAAATGAGTCATTCAAAAATACTCCTCGTTGTGGCCGGGCCTACGGCAGCTGGCAAGACGGCACTGTGTGTGGAGCTGGCCCAACGGTTACAAACTGATGTCGTTTCCGCTGATTCAAGGCAGCTTTACCACGAACTGACCATCGGCACCGCCAAACCAACACCCGCCGAGATGCAGGGGGTTCGGCATCATTTCGTCGGCTCGCACACCATAACTGACCCCGTCAATGCCGGACGGTACGAGCGCGAATGCCTGACCTTGCTGGATGAGTTGTTTCTGGAGAACGACGTAGTGATCCTGTCGGGCGGTACTGGCCTGTATATCAATGCCGTGTGTTTCGGACTGGACGACATGCCCGCCGTTGATTCGCTCCTGCGCGATCAGCTATCTACCCGTCTGCAAACCGACGGATTGACTACCCTCCAGGCCGAACTGCAACAACTGGACCCCGAATACGCCGAAACCGCCGACCTCCAGAATCCTGTGCGGGTAACGCGGGCACTGGAGGTTTGTTTAAGCACGGGGCAGCCCTATTCTTCCTTCCGAAAGCAACAAACTGCCGAACGCCCGTTCCGGCCCATCCTCGTCACCCTCGACCGTCCGCGCCCGGAACTCTACGCCCGCATCGACGCCCGTGTGGATACCATGCTGACTGCCGGGTTGGTCGATGAGGTGCGCTCGCTCCTGCCCTACCGCGAGTTAACTGCGCTGCAAACGGTTGGTTATCAGGAAGTTTTTCCGTTTTTAGATGGCGATTATGATTACAACGAAATGGTCCGACTGCTGAAACGAAATACCCGGCGCTACGCCAAACGCCAGCTTACCTGGTTCCGAAGTCAGTTTCCAGTGAGCAGTCATCAGATATCAGTCACCAGTGGTCAGTCGTTAGCAGTTGACGGGATCACGGGGCTTCTGCCAACTGCTAACTGACAACTGTTTACTGCCAATTATTGTACCGCCCGGTAAGCAAGAATACCGCCCGTTACGTTACGGACGTTATTGAAACCGTTTTCTTCGAGATACTGCTGCGCCCGTGCGCTGCGGGCACCCGACCGGCAATGTACAATGACTTCCTCATCCTGCAAGCCGTCGAGTTCGTCGATGCGATGTGGCAGTTCGCCGAGTGGAATAAGCGTGGCACCAATGTTATCGGCAGCGTATTCGTCCGGTTCGCGCACGTCGAAGAGGTTCAGTTGCTCGCCCTTGTCAAGCCTTTCCTTCAATTCCTGTACGGTAATGTCCATTTCTTTTGGTAATTTATGGTTGTTGAAGCAAAGGTAATCTGTTCTCACGCATTGGCCGTAATTACCATTTTCTCACACTGCTCCAGAAACGCCGGGTCAATGTCTGCACCGAGGCCGGGTGCGTCGGGCAGGGTAATCTGGTAACCGTTATACACAATACCGCCCCGCACGGGGTCTTC
>JBBRUB010000154.1:0-7356 GCA_038248175.1 Cytophagales bacterium
AATCATGCCAGAAATTTTAGTCATGAATGATGAGTGATGAACGAAGAACGGGCTGACGCGAGTAGCTGGTACAAGTCCGTTTTTTGTTCATCACTCATAGCTTTTCACTATTTTTCAATCGTAAAACCACCGGGTTCGTAGCCGATTTCGGCACCGAGGACGTAGAGTAAATGTTTCCGGTCGATAATGACCCGGACCCCTTCTACGTTATAGACTTCGTCGGTCGGTCCGGGCAGGTCAAACCCCAGCAGCCACGACGCTCCGCAGCCCCCCCCCCGAACTCCAATGCGCAGGCCATATTCGGCGGGGATTTTGTTGGTTAGCAGGGTGTCCATAATTTGCTGACGGGCTTCGGCCCGAACCCGCACGGGTCTGTCAATTTCTGGCATTGTATTCATCCGTAGTGCATGGGCAGTCTGTCTCGCACATACCAGTCAAATTTACCCATTTTGCCCCAAACCACGTTGATTCATTCATGGACATTCTAAGTGATTTAATAAAACTGCTCATCCCAGCCGGGCTGGTACTCTATGGTATGTATCTGACTGTGAAGCTGTTGCTGGAACGTGAAGCCGACCGGCACCGCCACGACACCAAGAACCGCTATACCGAAGCCGTTGTACCCGTTCGATTACAGGCATACGAGCGAATGACCCTGTTTCTGGAGCGCATCAGCCCAAACAATATGCTGCTGCGGCTGGGGGGTAGTTCCAGCACGGTACTGGAACTGCAACAGCGGCTGTTGCAGGAAATTCGCGACGAGTACAATCATAACCTCTCGCAGCAGGTCTATATGAGTCAGGGCGTTTGGGATCAGATTCAGGGGGCCATGAACGATGTGACGGTGCTGATCAACCAGGCCTCCGGCGACACCCGCCCCGATGCCCCCGCCATCGAACTATCCAGACGCATTTTTGAGCGTATTATTCAGAAAGACCGGCAACCCACCGCCGACGCCCTCAAATCGCTCAAAGAAGAAATCCAGACGATGTTCATGTGAGACTTCCATAAAGTTTTGACCAGCAATGCGTTTGACTCTGAACGTTTTCGATTTAGCTTGCAACCTAATTGCACTAAACCGTAACACTGCTCATGTTCAACCGCTTACAAACGCTGGTACGGGACTATTTCGGCTTCTCGCAGCGTGAGAGCCGGGGGTTTCTGGTACTGCTGTTCCTGACGTTGTTGTGTCTGCTGATTCCGTTCATGTACCGATTTGTGGCCGATGAGACCCGCATCGATACGTCGGTGGCTGACCAGCGTAAACTGGACAGTCTGGTGACGCTCATGCAGGCCGAAGAAGCCAGACAACCCCGCTTTGGCAACAGCCGGTCCGGCAACCGTACTGAACGGGACAAAACCACCGCCGACCACTTTGGCGAACCAAAAAAGCTATTCAATTTTGACCCGAATACCGTAAGCGTGTCGGGCTGGCAGCAACTTGGACTGCCAAAGTTCATGGCCGAACGCATTGAAAAATACCGCAGCAAAGGCGGGCAGTTTCGCCGAAAAGAAGACCTCCTCCGCATCTACGACTTCCCGCCCGACCTCTACGATCAGCTTGAGCCGTACATCTCGCTGGCGTCCGTCAGCAACCGCCCCGCTTTTGCCAGCCGCGACAATGCCAGCGGTGAGTCCCCCCGCCAGCCTTATGCCGGTAACGCGCCTGACCGGCCCGCCTACCCGGAACGCCCGGCCAAACCCGTTCTGCAACCGTTCGATATCAACACCGCCGACACAGCGCAACTGATTGCCCTGCGAGGTATTGGAGCCACGCTGGCCGGGCGCATCGTCAAATACCGCGACGCGCTTGGCGGATTCGTTTCGCAGGAACAGTTTCGGGAGATTTACGGACTGGACTCTCTGGTTATTGATGAGCTGAGTAAATACGGGCAGATCCGGTCGGCCCCGCGCCGGATTCTGGTCAACACCGCTACTGCCGAGCAACTGGACCGGCTACCGTTTTTGTCGCGTCGGCAGGCGCAGGTTATTGTGAGTTACCGCGAGCAGCACGGCGCGTACACCTCCGCCGAATCGCTCAAACCTATTCGGATTCTGGATGAGAAGACCATCGCCAAAATTGTACCTTATCTGGAGTTTTAGGATTCATTTGATGGTTAGAAACTGTGGGTTTGCCCGGCTTGCTACGTCTGCAATTCCCGCTGATGGCAGACCTGCCCAACGTGATTTGTCCCGCCAGCGTTAATCGTAGTTTCCCTTCCAAACCGTTTCCCTATATCGGCAGTGTCCCCAAAACCTTTTCGTACTTTTGCTCAACAACTCAACTCGCAAACGTATGCCCATTAAGGCGTTTCTGTTCGATCTCGACGGTGTCATTGTCGATACTGCCATTCACCACTACCACGCCTGGAAACGACTAGCCAATGAATTGGGCTTCGACATTTCGGAAGAATTCAACGAACAGCTCAAAGGCGTCAGTCGCGTTGATTCACTCAACATCATTCTCGAACACGGGGGTCTGACCCTGCCCGACGAAGAAAAGCGCGACCTGGCCATTCGCAAAAACGGGTGGTACCTCGAACTGGTCAGCCGAATGACGCCCGACGATATCCTGCCCGGCGTGCCGGATTTTTTCGCTCAAACCCGTAAAGCCGGTCTGCTGACCGCCCTCGGTTCAGCGTCTAAGAACGCCCCCCTGATTCTGGAACGTATCGGCATGAGCGAGGTGTTCGATGCGGTAATTGACGGCACGAAAGTCGAAAAAAGTAAACCCGACCCCGAAGTGTTTACCAAAGGAGCCGACGAACTGGAAGTTCGTTACAATGAATGTGTTGTCTTTGAAGATGCCGTAGCGGGCGTGGAAGCGGGCAACCGGGCGGGTATGTTCACCGTTGGTATCGGCTCGCCCGGCGTCCTGACCCTCGCCAATATGGTCGCACCTTCGCTCCATGAACTCACGGTCGATTCCGTGCTGGAACAGGCAAACAAACCCCAATAAACCAATCACAAAAATCAATCATAAATCATGCGTTTCGAAACCCTTCAGCTACACGCCGGGCAACAGCCCGACCCCACCACCAACTCCCGCGCCGTACCGATCTACGCCACAACGTCGTATGTTTTCAACGACAGCGCACACGGAGCTAACTTATTCGCTCTGAAAGAGTTCGGGAACATTTATACCCGGATTATGAACCCTACTAACGACGTGTTCGAGAAGCGGATGGCGGCTCTGGAAGGGGGCGTAGCGGCTTTGGCCGTAGCGTCGGGACACGCGGCTCAGTTCGTGGCCATCAACAACATCACGACCGTTGGCGACAATTTCGTGACCTCGTCCAACCTCTACGGCGGCTCGTTTAACCAGTTCAAGAACTCGTTCAAAAACATCGGTGTCGAAGCCCGCTTTGCCAACGGCGACAAAGCCGACAGTTTCGAGCCGCTCATCGACGAAAAAACGAAGTGCCTGTATTTCGAGACCATCGGCAACCCGGCTTATAGCGTCCCTGATTTTGATGCCTTCGCCAAACTCGCCGAAAAATATGACCTGCCCATTTTTGTGGACAATACCTTCGGCGCGGGCGGGGCCATCTGCCGTCCTTTCGACTACGGGGCGCACATCATTGTGGAGTCGGCCACGAAGTGGATTGGTGGTCACGGCACGGCCCTCGGCGGGGTTATTGTCGATAGCGGCAAGTTCAACTGGGGCAATGGTAAATACCCGCAGTTTACCGAACCCTCGCCAAGCTATCACGGGCTGGTGATGAACGACGTTTTTGGCATGGGCGGACCGTTTGGCAACATTCAGTTCATCATCCGCGCCCGCGTGGAGGGCCTGCGCGACTGGGGTCCGTCGCAGTCGCCATTCAACTCATTCCTGCTGTTGCAGGGTATGGAAACGCTGACGCTGCGGGTAGAACGTACCGGCGAAAACGCACTGGCTCTGGCGCACTGGCTTGAGCAACACCCCGACATTCAGCACGTGAACTATCCCGGCCTGGAAAGCAGCCCGTACCACGAACTGGCCAAAAAATACCTGCACCGGGGCTTCGGGGGCGTATTGTCGTTCGAGTTGAAGGGCGACAAAGCCCGCGCTGAGAAATTCGTGAATAGCCTGAAAATGATTAGCCACTTAGCTAACGTGGGTGATGCCAAAACGCTGATTATCCACCCGGCCAGTACCACGCACTCGCAGCTTTCGGAAGCTGAGCAGCAAACGGCGGGCGTGAACCCAACGGCCCTGCGCGTATCAGTCGGTATTGAACATATCGAAGACATCAAAGAGGACATCACTCAGGCCATTCAGGCTGCATCGTAATGTCAGAGGCCCGCGCTAACGACTACGACGCCGTAATCGTCGGTTCAGGACCGAACGGACTGAGTGCTGCCATCGTGCTGGCACGGGCGGGTTTGCGGACGTTAGTGCTGGAAAAGGAGCCGGTAATTGGGGGCGGCACCCGCACGGCGGAGTTGACCCTGCCCGGTTTCAAACACGACATCGGCTCGGCCATTCATCCGCTGGGTATCGGTTCGCCGTTTTTCAGGACCCTGCCGCTGGCCGAACACGGGCTGGAATTTATTCAGCCACCCGTAGCAGCCGCTCACCCGCTCGATGGCGGGCGGGCGGCTGCTTTTTTTGGTTCGGTCGAAGACACAGCGCGGGGGCTGGGAGTCGATGCCGATACGTACCGAAACCTGTTTGACCCCATCGTAAAACACTGGCCCACGCTGGCTATCGACACACTAGGACCGCTTCGATTTCCGAAACACCCTATTGACCTGGCCCAATTCGGCCTCAGTGCCGTGCAGCCCGTGTCGTGGCTGGCCAAACGCTTTGCCACCGACGAAGCGCGGGCGTTGCTGGCGGGTATGGCCGCCCACGCTATTCAGCCACTGACCAACATCACCACCTCAGCCATTGCGCTGGTCTTGATGGCAGCGGGCCACCAGTACGGCTGGCCCATGCCCAAAGGCGGCTCGCAGCAGATTGCCAACGCGCTGGCGTCATATTTTAACACGCTGGGGGGCGAAATCGAAACGGGGCGAATGGTACGCAACCTGAGCGATATTCCTCCGGCACGGGCGGTACTGTTCGATTTGACGCCGAAGCAGTTGCTGACCATCGTGGGCGACCGCTTCTCATCGTCGTACCGCAGGCAACTCCAGAACTACCGCTACGGGCCGGGTATTTTCAAAATCGACTGGGCACTGGACGGACCCATTCCGTTTACCAACCCCGACTGCAACCGCGCCGGAACCCTCCATATTGGCGGTACCTTCGACGAAATTGCCCAATCGGAACAAGACGCCGTGGACGGTAAAATCTCCGAAAAGCCGTTTGTCCTGCTGGCCCAGCCTGCCCGGTTCGATGCCACCCGCGCGCCCGCAGGCAAACACACCGCCTGGGCCTATTGTCACGTCCCCAACGGCTCGACCGTTGACATGACCGACCGCATTGAACGGCAAATCGAGCGGTTCGCGCCCGGCTTCCGCGATCTGATACTGGCCCGCGCCACCATAAACACGGCGCAACTTGAAGCCTGGAATCCCAACTACGTGGGGGGCGATATTGGCGGGGGCAGTGCCGACTGGCAGCAGTTGTTTACCCGCCCTACCCTGAGCCTGACACCCTACCGAACGTCCGACCCGGCGTTGTTCATCTGCTCATCGGCTACGCCCCCCGGCGCGGGTGTACACGGCCTGAGTGGTTTCTACGCGGCTAAAACAGCCTTGCAGGATCGGTTTGGCAGGAGCGTAGCGGATTTATGAACTGGCTTCATTGTGCAGACGACAGCAGCTTCTCGTTTTTGCCACCCGACGGGTTTAGCGTAATCACTTCTTTGAGCAGACCCGACCGCAGGTCCAGCACCCAGCCGTGCAGACTCGGCACCTGGTGGCTGTTCCACATCCGGCGCACACTGTCGGTTGCGGCCAGGTTCGTAATCTGCTCCTGCACGTTCAGTTCTACCATACGGTCAAAGCGGGCGTTATCGTCCGTGATTTCGTCCAGCTCGTGCTGGTGTTTGGTTTGCACAACCCGGATGTGATCGAGCGATTGATCAATCAATCCCCGCTTTTTGTTGGCCATTGCGGCCTTTACGCCCCGCACTCATAATGGCCGCATACTATCACGTGCCGCACCTGCAAAACCTCTACAGCGTACTGCACCACGCTCAGGATATTTAGGTCATCGGCAATGACCATATTAGCAATATTCCGGTACACAAACATTTCACCCGCGTCGGTGCCCGTTATTTCGTTGGCGGGCACGCGGCTATCAGAGCAGCCAATCCAGAGAAAATCGGGGTTCTGGGCGGCAGAGAGGGCTTCAAAATATTCGTTGTCGAGTTCAAGTTTGTCCTGAACCCAGGCTTTGTCATATCGACCAGTACCGAATCGCCGGGCTGGAGTTTTCGGGGGATTTCCTTGAGCTTGGCTTTATTGGGAAAGCACACATCTTTCTGAAACTTGATCAGCACGTTATTCCCATCACTCACCACCCGAAAAGACGACTGCGCGTTGGCGTACAAGACAAGTCTTTATCTGCCTGCGCCAGAAAATAAGCACTCCCAGCGGTATAAAACTGATGAATAAGGCCCCTGAATTAGCCGATAATATGGCCAAACCAGCGGCAGGACCACTCACGCTGATCGCCGTACCGGATAATAAACCCACCACAATTCCGCCTACGATACCCACCACCCGATTAGCCAGCAGGGGGGCGCCTGACGCCAATGCCACGCCCAGACAAAGCGGTAGTGAGACCAAAAAAACAGACAGACCGGCGGTTAAATCAACGGTTATATACGTAGTTTGGTAGGGAAATAACTTTCTGAGCGGGTTGGGCGAAGCCATCAAAGCCTTAATTTATGTTGAAAGTCCGGGGTCATTTTGCCCAACAGCCAAAGCCAACTACCATTCCTGCGAATTGCCGACTAAAGTTAGGCACATTCCAGTTCGGAGAAAAGATTGCTTTAAGACCTGAAACTACCACCTTCAATCCTTCCTGCAACCCGTAAGGCAAGCTTACTTACTGGCCATTTTTTGGTAGAGCATCCAGAAGGCTTCAGCCGCCTTTGTCCAGGTAAACTCAATGGCTCGCCGAAGCTGCCGCTCCTGCCGCAGGGTATTCTGGGGAAAGTCGTGCAGACCATCGTGCAGGGTTTTGGCCATACTTTCCGGCTCAAAATCCTGAAAATAATACGCTTCCTTCCCCCCTATTTCGGGCAAACTGGTCAGGGTAGAAAGAAAGACCGGCTTACCAAACCGCATGGCCTCTGCTACGGGCAGACCGAAGCCTTCGGACAGCGACGGAAACAGGAAGGCGTCGCAATGCGCGTACAACCACAATTTGTCATTTTCTGACACGGAGCCGGGCATAATGAGCCGGTCGAGAAT
>JBBRUB010000155.1:0-7326 GCA_038248175.1 Cytophagales bacterium
GCTGCTATTTATGCCGAACAGGGCGCCGACGAACTGGTTTTTTTAGACATCACCGCTACCGTCGATGGTCGCAAGACCCTGCTCGACCTCGTTCGGAACGTAGCGCATACCATCAATATCCCGTTCACAGTCGGGGGCGGCATCTCATCCGTTGCCGACGTGTCGGCCCTGCTCAATGCCGGGGCCGATAAAATTTCAATCAACTCGTCGGCAGTACGCAATCCAGAATTGGTGAATGAGTTGGCATTGGAATTTGGCAGTCAGTGCATTGTCGTGGCAATTGACACGCGGTACATGAATGGCGAACATATTGTACACACGCACGGTGGACGGACACCAACCGAACTGCGTACGCTTGCCTGGGCGAAGGATGTAGAAGAGCGGGGCGCGGGCGAAATTCTCCTGACCTCGATGGATGCCGACGGAACAAAAGCGGGTTTCGCGCTGGAGCTGACTGCCCAGATTTCGGGCGCGGCCAATATTCCCGTTATCGCGTCGGGCGGGGCCGGTTCAATGGACCACTTCGTTGAGGTCTTCACCACCGGCAAAGCTGACGCCGGTCTGGCAGCAAGTATCTTCCACTTCAAAGAAATCGAAATCCCGGCGTTGAAGGGCTATTTGAAGGAACAGGGAATCGAAATAAGATTGTGAAAAACTTAGAATTTAAACCCCAAATCCAACCCCACCACCCGGCTTTTGGACAGCAGTTGCCCGCCCCGCGCTACGTCGAGGAGACCGCGCTGATAACTCAGGCCGATGTTTACGGCGTTAATCGGGTTGATGCGGTAATGAATACCCGCGCCGAGTAATAACTCAATGTCGCCGAAGCCGTACTGCCGCCGGTCACCCCCGCTTTCGGCCACGTAGAGCGCGTTGCGGTCTTTATCCAGCGCGCGTTCGGCGAGTTTCAGGCTTAGCAGTCCGCCCGTTTGTACATAGACCCTCATACTCGGTGCGATGTTATTGGCGAATAGC
Organism: Cytophagales bacterium; assembly: GCA_038248175.1. Lineage (GTDB taxonomy): Bacteria > Bacteroidota > Bacteroidia > Cytophagales > Spirosomataceae > Spirosoma. The sequence goes on from JBBRUB010000155.1 coordinate 976, forward strand.
TTTACCGATACCGGCACCTGTAGGTATTGCAGGTTGTACGTTGATTCTTTGTACGGTGCGCCGGGGCCAACCCGCGACTCGCTGAAGTTGCCGGGCATTTGAAACCCTGACCGTTTGATGGTGTAAAACAGGCCGCTGCTGAGGGCATACCGGTCTTTGAAAAAGAAATAGTCGATGGTGGGGCCAACGCTCATGCGGACGCCCGTACCATTGGGCTGAAACCCGGCGTAGGCTCCTGACCCGTCGGCGGTGTTGAGGTTGAGCGAGGGCGAGAACCGGATCCCCATTTCAATTTGGTGAGTTGGCCGGGCGTAATCGGGTCCACTACCATCGTAATCGGCGGAGGACTGACGCTGACGCCGTTTTTTTCGTTCTTCTTCGTATTGCGCTTCGTTCGCAGCCTGACCCTGGTATTTATCGCCGAGGATTTTGCGGAATCTCTTGTCCGATTCGGGAGAGAAACTGTCGCGCGGACGGTTATTCGATTGGCGCGATACCGACTGCGCAAAGGCCGTGCTGAGCAAGAGAGTCAACATCAGGCTAATCCCTGCAACTTTTTTCATAATTTTGCCTGTTTTCAAGGAAGGAAACCAATGATGCTGATGCAATTTCGGGTGGCCTTTGTTGGCCTGTTTTTGTTAACTCTCTTTGCTTCGTGTACTACTAACGAAGCCGTTACGATTGTCCGGCTTGACCAGCAACTGTTCGCCAATTCATCGCCAGATAGTATCCGGGCCTTCTTGAGCCGGAATCCGGGTGTCACTCAATTGTACTTTAACGCGAACGACGCCGAAATTGATACGACCCTCGTACCGGAATTGACCAACCGGGTTAGCAACCCCGCCCTGAACGAACTCAACCGGCAGGTCCAGACCGAGTTCGGCGATATGACCGACCTCCGCGCCCAGCTCGCCGAAGCGTTTACCAATATCAAAAAGGACTTCCCGGACTTTAAAGCTCCTGAAGTCGCTACCATCGTAACGGGTTTTCTGGGGACTGACATCGTCGTGACCGACAGCCTGATTGTTATTGGACTTGACTATTTTGCCGGACCAACCGCCAAATACCGGCCAACCGGGTCAGCCTATCCGGGGTACATTCTGCGTCGGTATGACAAAGACCATATCGTTCCGGCCATTGTTTTCGCCATCTCTGACAAATACAATGCCACGAACCGGGCCGACCAAACCCTACTGGCCGATATGGCGTATTATGGCAAGGGCTACGCATTTACCAAAACCATGCTGCCCACCGTGGCCGATAGTCTGGTAATTGGCTATACAGACAAACAGTTGACCGAAACGTTTAACGCACAGGACATTGTCTGGGCGCATTTTATTGACAATCAGTTGTTGTATAAAAGCGACCCGATTACGAAGCAGCAGTACCTGAACGAGCGGCCATTTACCGCCGAAATCGGGCCAGCCGCGCCGGGGGGCATTGCCCGCTGGATTGGCTGGCGGATTGTGAGCAGTTACTACGATAAAAAAAGTATATCCATTGCCGAACTGATGCGCACCGCAGACGCCCGGCAAATTTTTGAACAGTCGGGCTATAAAGGGCAGACTGAATAGATATGGCAAAACGCGGACGAAATTTTGGCGAGGGAGCTAATGAAGAAGACAAGAAAAAGCTAAACCGCGAGGGCCTGTCCAAAGCCCTGCGCGTGTTTCGGTTTGTGCGCCCCTACCGGACGCAGTTTATTATCGGGTTCGTTTTCCTGATTCTATCGACGTTAACCACGCTGAGTTTCCCGGCCCTGATTGGGCAGGTTACGAGCGTTATTCAGGGGAAATCGGCGTTTACGCTCAATCAGGTGATTCTGATTTTTGGGGGCATCCTGATTTTACAGGCCGTTTTCTCGTTCTTCCGAATCTACTTTTTCGCACAGGTTAGTGAACGCTCTATGGCCGATGTGCGGCAGGCGGTGTATAGCAAAATCATCACGTTGTCCATCCCCTTCTTCGAGAAACGGCGCGTGGGTGAACTCACCAGTCGGCTCTCGTCCGACGTGACGCAATTGCAGGACGTGCTCTCCACTACGCTGGCCGAGTTATTCCGGCAATTTGCGACGCTGCTTGGTGGCACGCTCTTTATTTTGTGGGTTTCCTGGAAGCTGACGCTCTTTATGCTAGCCACGTTTCCAATCATTATTATATCGGCCATAATCTTCGGTCGGTTCATTCGTAAGCTGTCCAAACAGGCGCAGGACCAACTGGCAGCCGCGAGTGTGATTGTTGAAGAAACGTTGCAGTCGATTAACGTTGTTAAGGCGTTTACCAACGAACGTATCGAGATTGATCGGTACCATACGGCTTTGCAACGGATGGTGGCAACGGCTTTGCGCACGGCTAAATTCCGGGGGGTATTCGTGTCATTCGTCATCTTCGCGATGTTCGGAGCCATCATGGGCATCGTCTGGTATGGCGGGCGGCTGGTACAGTCGGGCGAGATTCCGTTTGCCGATTTGCTGACGTTTATCTTCTACACCGCTTTCATTGGCGGCTCGGTGGCGGGCATTGGTGATATGTACGCGCAGGTGCAGAAAACCATCGGTGCGTCGGACCGGATTCTCGAAATCCTTGAAGAACCTTCGGAAGTAGAGGCAAACGAAGAGCTGCCGCTATTCGTGCCGGTGCATGGTCATGTTCACTTCGACGACGTAAAATTCTCGTACCCCTCGCGGCCCGATTTGCCGGTGCTGAAAGGTATTACGCTCGATGTGGCGGCTGGTCGGAAAATTGCGCTCGTGGGCCAAAGCGGAGCCGGTAAATCGACTATCGTGCAGTTGCTGATGCGGTATTACCCACTCAACAGCGGGAAAATCACTGTTGATGGGCGCGATCTAACGACGTTCAATATTACCGAACTGCGCCGGAACATTGCCGTGGTGCCGCAGGAAGTGATGCTCTTTGGCGGGTCGATTCTGGAAAATATTCAGTACGGCAAACCCGGCGCGTCGGAAACCGACGTGCGCGAAGCCGCCCGTAAAGCCAACGCGCTGGAGTTCATCGACACCTTTCCCGAAGGCTTGCAGACGTTGGTGGGTGAGCGGGGCGTTAAACTGTCGGGTGGTCAGCGGCAGCGGATTGCCATTGCCCGCGCCATCCTGAAAGACCCGGCCATTCTGATTCTGGACGAAGCCACCAGCGCCCTTGATGCCGAGTCGGAGCGGCTGGTGCAGGACGCCCTGGACGTATTGATGCAGAATCGCACCACCATCATCATTGCCCACCGGCTGGCCACCATTCGCAAAGTTGACCGTATTTACGTCCTGCGCGAAGGTCAGATTGCCGAGCAGGGTACGCACGACGAACTGGCTAATCTGGACGAGGGGATTTACGCCAACCTGGTTAAGCTGCAATTTGAAAATGCCGTATCGTAAACCGAAAAACCCATGACCACATCCGCTCAAACGCTGAAAGACTTCAACCTCCGCCTGACGGCTGGCCGCGAGCAGGTACTTAATTTATTCCTGAACGCCGACCATGCCCTGGCGCACAGCGACGTAGAAACCGGTCTCGGCTCCGACCACGACCGCGTTACGGTCTATCGAACCCTACGAACGTTTCTGGACGCTGGTTTGCTACACAAGGTGCTTGATGATGAAGGTGGTACGAAATACGCGCTTTGCCGCGAAAAATGCGCCGACGGTCATCATCACCACGACCACGTACATTTTAAGTGCGAAACCTGCGGTCAGACCACCTGTTTGGACGAGGTACGTATTCCCGCCGTGTCCTTACCCGATGGCTACAACCGCAAAGAAATGAATCTGCTCATTCAGGGCGTTTGCCAGGATTGCAACGGGTAATTTCTCTGTATGCTTTTCTGTCATGCTGACGAAGGAAGCATCTCTATTACAAACTCATTAAGCCATGAAAGAACCTTATTTCAAACCTTGGATTGGAGAGAACTACGAATCAAATAAGCCGAAAATATTGATTCTTGGAGAGTCTCATTATGGAGTCGGTGATGAGCCAGAAACATTTACTCAGGGCGTTATCAAAGACTGGGCAATGGGTGGAAAAGGAAATCGTCGCTTCTTTACGACCGTAGCGAAAATAGTCTCAGAGAAGCCACACGAATGGATGAGTCTTGATGCCAAAAATACCTTTTGGCAAAGCGTGGCCTTCTATAATTTCGTACAAACCATTGTAGGAGAGACGCCCAGAATAAGGCCAAAGGAGCAGATGTGGCAGGATGCTCAGGAGCCATTGAGATACGTCTTGACCACATTATCTCCTGAAATCGTAGTGGTTTTGGGGAAAGCACTGCGGTGGCATACAGAGACGATTCTGAGTTCGTATCCATCAATTGTCAGTTGTTACTGGACTCATCCATCTGCCTTCGGCTTTAAAAAGCAGGAGGCAATTGATACCTTTGACCAAGCCAAAATTCGACTCGTATTATGACGAGTAATAGCAAACAAACCTTCTCTCAACGTCAACAGCAGTTTAAGGAACAGGAACAAGCCGCCCAACGCCGGTATAATCAACTGGCATTCTGGCGGCTTGTCTGGTTTTTTGGAGTCGTAGTAGTTGTCTGGTTGCTGACCAATGCAGATCAGCAACTTGGCGCGGTTGGCGCGTTGCTTGTCGGCATCATCGGTTTTCTGGTGTTGTTGAAGCGGCATAACACTGTTAAGCGCGAACGTGACCTGGCCCGGCGGCTGGTATTCATCAATGAAGACGAAACAGCCCGGCTAACCCGGCAATACCTCCGGCCCGACACGGGCGAGTCGTTTGCGAATCCGACGCATTTCTACGCCCACGACCTCGATGTATTTGGGCGACACTCGCTGTTCCGGCTGCTAAATCGGACACACACTCACGAAGGCCGCACCCGCCTGGCCGACTGGCTACTTACCCCCGCTGGTGCTGATACCATTCGGCTTCGTCAGCAGGCCGTTACCGAGTTGCAGCCCCACCTCGACTGGCGGCAGCAACTCGAGGCTGTTGCTGACCTGAACGAAGCCGTCGGTCACTCGCCCGATACGCTCATTCAGTGGGCAACCGAAGCTGCGAAGCCACTGCCGGGTTATCTGAACATGACCCGGTTCCTGTTTCCGGTGATTACAACGGGCCTGTTTGTGGTCTGGCTGCTGGGTCTGGTACCGGGCATAGCGGTGCTGGTTGCGCTGGGTATTCACGGATTTGTCTTGAGCCGGACTGCCGCCCGCGCCAGTGCTATAAGTGAGCAAACCGTGGCGATGTCGTCGGCATTGGATGCGTTTCGCGCGTTGTTCGCGCTGGCAGAGCAGACGCCGGGCGAGTCGGTCTGGTTGCGGGCTATCCGGCAGGCGTTGGCCGAGAATGGCAAACCGGCATCTGCCGCCATTGGCGAACTGGCCAGTCTGACCGAAGGGCTGAACTACCGGCGCAACCCGTATTTTTCGTTGTTGATTGGCCTCTTTACGCTTTGGGATATTCACTATCTGTTCCGACTCGAAGCGTGGCGAATTCAGCAAGGCCCTGGCCTGAGCCATTGGTTTGCTGCCCTTGGCGAATTGGAAGCACTGAACAGTCTGGCCGGTTTTGCCTATGCCCACCCTGCTTACGCTGTCCCTGAGATCACCGATGGTGAGCCAATGCTCAATCTTACCAACGCAGCCCACCCTTTATTGGCACCTGACCGCAGCATTCCCAATTCGCTGGCATTAACCGGCGCGGGGCAAACGGTCCTGATTACGGGCTCTAATATGTCGGGCAAGAGTACGTTTCTGCGGACAGTGGGCGCAAATGTTGTGCTAGCTCTGGCGGGTGCGGTAGTGAGTGCTGACGCTGTGCGGTGTTCGGCGGTACGGGTATTCACGAGTATGCGGACACAGGATTCGCTCGAAGAAAGCACTTCGTCATTCTACGCCGAACTGCTACGCCTGAAAACGCTGATTCGACTCACGCAGCAATCCAATGAACTACCGACGTTGTACTTTCTCGATGAGATTTTGAAAGGTACCAACTCCGCCGACCGGCACCGGGGTGCGGAAGCCCTTATTCGGCAATTGCACCACACTAACGCATTCGGTTTCGTCTCGACCCACGACCTGGAACTGGGCCAGCTCGCTGATGCTGATAGTTTCGTGCAGAATTACCACTTCCAGTCCGACCTCCGCGATGGCGAACTCATCTTCGACTACAAACTCCGCGACGGTATCTGCCAGAGTTTCAACGCCAGTCAGTTGATGCAGGCTATCGGCATTGAGATGGACCGGGCAGAGGTGCGGTAAAACATCCCCTTCAACTTCTTGTTAGACGAACAGCGTTTCGTATATTTGCTATCGTAAAAAATGGTATGCACGCATACTAATTTCTGGATTGATGAATGGTAGAACAGCATGAAAACGAAAAA